>CAYOBB010000021.1:0-7357 GCA_964402195.1 uncultured Clostridium sp.
AATTGTATATAATCAATATTTTTTCCCTTTTTATATGTAATTACAGAATTACTCTCTATCATATTTTTCCTTTCTTTTCTATTTATTTTCCATTTTTCTAGCTAATCTTTATTACTATTGGTCTTGTCATCTTCAAAAATCCTTTCTAAAATTTTATTAGTTTTATTTGGAGTTATATAATTATATGTGTTTCCTGGCAGTTGAGTATCAAAATTACAAATTGACCTATATTCACAAAAATCACATGGTTTCTTTTTATTTAAATAATAAGGTTTTATATCTATTTTTCCTTTTAATATTTCTTTAGAAATATCTTTTATTAATTTTTTTATATACTTTTGTAACTTTTCAAATTTCTCTTTCTCCATTACGCTTGACCTAGATTTACTGATATTTCCTTCTTTGTCTAAATAAATTGGCAGATATTCAGAATATTTCCCATTTTCTATTTTCTGATCCATCATTTTTACTATTTCTATATCTGCAATTATAAGCCCTTTCATCTTAAACTTCTTTTTTATTTGACTTTTTATTTCTTCATCAGATAAATTTTTATCCGATTTAATTATTGAATCTATTAAGTTAAAGTATAATATTCCAGCAGGGTCTACGCTATCTTTTTCTGTAATAGCATCCATATACGTTAAAAGTTGAATTTGAATTCCACTTACTACTTGATTTAAATCAATATCTTTTACTGATGATTTATAATCTATTATACGTATAAAATCATTTTTATCTGTTTTAGCTAAATCTACTCTATCTATCTTTCCTGTTATTTCTACACTTCTTCCATCTTCTAAATCCATATATATGGGTTTAAAATCAGATTTTTCTTTAAATTCTAATTCATGACCTAATACTTTAAATTTACTATATTTTAGCTGTTCTATAATATAGTAAATAGAATTTAATACTACTTCTTTTAACTGTTTTGTTAAAACTTTAAATTTTGGTGTACTAGAGAATATATAATTTTTACTCATACTTAATTTTTCTTCTATAATGTTGTATACAATAACTTTTATCTCTTCTCTTTGAATTATTTTTAAATCTATATTTTCCTCATCAATGTATTTAAAAAATTCATCAATAACTTCATGCATAAAATTTCCAGTATCTAAAGAGCGAATCTTAAATTCTTGTTTTTCTTTTAACTTTAATCCATATTTTAAATGAAATGAAAATGGACATTTTTGATATTGCTCTAATCTTGATACACTCGTTCTTAATTTCTTTCCATATAATTTTATAATATTTTTTTCTTCAATATCGTTTGCATTATTATTGTAATTTAATGCTCTTAATATTCTTTTTATTCTAAAATTATCATTAAAATAATACCATGATAGAACATCTTCTGCTTTTCTATCTATTTCTTTTCCATCTATAAATTCTTTATATTCATTTACTGCATCTTCCAAGCTTACTTTTTTATTTGTAATTGTAAATTCTGATTTAATAACATCACTATTTTCTTCTAAGTTTGGGAATATCTTTTTTATTTTAGTTATTAAAATAGATTTTCTTAAAGCGCTCCCTTCTTTGTCGCATACAGGATATGAAAAATATATTTTTTCTTGTGGCATAGAAAAGGTTTTATATATCGAAAACTGGTTTTCATATAACTGTTCTATAGTTGTTTTAGCAAGTTCTATTTCATTTTCTTTTAAAATTTCTCTATCTTTATCGCTTAAAAAGCCTTCGTCTTTCATTATCGCAGGCAAAATTCCATCATTCATTCCTATTACAAATAATATTTTTATATTATGAGTTTTAGACCTATCTAAATCTCCAAATATTACTTGATCGATAGTAGATGGTATCTTTCCAAACTCTGTTTCTGATAGTCCAATTTGGAGAATTTTAGTATATTTTTCAAACGACATTTTCTCATTTTCAAATGCTATCATTATTTCATCTAATACATCAAAAAATAATGATATACTTGCTCTATATTCATTGCTAAGTTCTATTTTTTCTTGTTTTTCTAATTCATCTGCTTTTTCTATTATCTTCTCTTGAATATTATTATCTTCTAAAAAATTATATAAAGAAACTGTAATATCTTTTCCTGTTTTTATTCCAGTTAGAGAATTCTTAAATTTTAATATTGGTTCAACTATTTTTTTTCTTATTTCATTTAAAGTTTCTTGCTTATCATTAATAGCTTCATAAGAAAACTCATCCCTATACCACTTTACTCCTCTAATTCCCCATTTATTACAATAATTTTCTAGCTCAAAAATGTCATCTTTTGAAATATCTAGTAGTCCTAATTTTAGATATGAAAACATCGAATCATGTGAAAAATTACTTGATAATATATTCATAACTGAAATAACATATTTCATAAATATATTTTGATTAATATCTTTTTTCTCATCAATAAATATTGGTATATTATATTTATTAAAAATCACATTGATATCACCTGTATATTCCTCCATATTTCCTGATACTACAGCTATATCTTTATATTTACATTTTTTTTCTTTTACTAACTTAAGTATTTCTTTAGCTACATATTCAACTTCTGAATATGGTGATTTTGCTAAAAATAATTTTATATCATTTAGACTTTCTTTATATACTTTTTTTCCGTATAAATTTTCTTCTAGAAACTTTATCTCTTTTGAATTTATTCTTTTATTTTTCATACAATTTACAGGTTTATCTATTTTACAATCAATTTCTTTAGCAATTTTTACAAGCTTTTTAGCTGTTATTTTATTAAAATAAAAAAGATTTCCTTCTTCATTATCTTCTAAATTAAAATCATCTAAACATATATTTACACTTACCTTCTTAGCCTTTTTTAATAACTCTTTTATTATATTGTACTCTTGAGTTGTAAATCCTGAAAATTCATCAATGTATATTATGGAATTATCAAACATAGTTGTATTACATAAATTCTCTGCTAAAAGTGTTAAATTATCTGTTTCGTCTAAATAATTATCTTGTATTTTAGTCTGATATGAAGATAATATTTTTTGTATCTCTTCTAGTTTTAATTTTAGATATTCATTATCTTTTATTTTTTCTTCTAAATCGCTTATTTTCTCAGGTGTAATATTATGTTTTTTAAATTCAGTAATCTGTCTTGTTACTACTTTTAGATTTTTATCTGGATTTCCTAAAAATTTAAGATTTTCTTTGTTTGAGTCCAAAATATTATATATCATCATATTTTTTCCAATTTTAGATAAATTACTTTTTTTATTTCCTATCGTTTCAAATATTACTCTGCTTGCCATTCTACTTAAAGTAAGTACTTCTGCTTTAATAATACTATTTTCCTCTATTGTATTTAGAAGATTACTTTCTGCTGAAAAAGAAAATTGCTCTGGTACAATTATAAATATTTTATCTTCTGATTTCTTATTTTCTTTTATTTCATCTAATATGTATTTTGTTTTTCCTGTTCCGCTTCTTCCATAAATAATACGAAGACTCATTTTTTCTCCTTTTCTAGGCAAACTTAGAGGTCTGCCCCACAGTTGCAATTGGTTTCTATTAATATATTATTTTCGATGTGACGCACAGCCTTGGAGGAGCCTCTTCTCCTTGTCCTACAATTTGGTGACGACAGCAAGGAACGAGAAAATAATATATTAATAAAGATATTTTCTGTTTTTGGGCATGCAGACTTAGAGGTCTGCCCCACAGTTGCAATTGTTTTTTATTAATTTTCTCGTCTCCAATAAAATAAATATTGCTGTGCAATTCCTGCTTTGTCTCCAAATAAAGTTTTAGCAATTTCCTTTATTTCTCTTTTATTTATCCTTGTCTCATCTTCACATTTAATATATAAATCATTCATTACACGCCTTACCCATACATCTACTGGGAATACATCAAATCTTTTTAAAGAAAAAAGCATTATACAATCAGCAACTTTTTCTCCAACTCCATCTAATTTCAGTAATTCTTCTTTTATATCATCAGAGGTTTCTAACATCTCCAACTTGTCTAAACTAACTTCGTCGTCTAAAATCATCCTGCAAGTTTTATGTACTCTTTTATCTCTAAACCCTAAGCCTAAATCTCTTAGATCTTTTACTGTAAGAGTTGATAATTGTTCTTTCGTTGGAAATAAATAATATGATTTACCTTTCCAGATTACTTCTGTTCCACATCTTTTTGAAATTCTCTCTATAATACCTTTTATTCTAGGAATATTGTTATTTGCAGATATTATAAAAGAAATTATACATTCCCATAAATCTTGATTTAAAATACGTATTCCTTCTCCATATTCTATACTTTTTCTCATATTATTATCTATCTTAGATAATTCTTTTTTTAATTCTCCATAGTCTGTATTTAAATCAAAGTATTCTTCTACAACATCTTTTATACTTCCTTCACATATACCCTTTATATATACGTCATTATCAAATTTTTTTAAATTTAGTACTCCCTGCTTTATTACTCCTGTATAACTTTCATCATCTTCCTTATTCCATCTAAAACATTGTCCACATTCAAAAATATGTGGTAATTCAAAATCTTTTATATTTTTTATTACATATTCTTGTTCTTTCATTATTTCTAAATTCCTTATTCCTAATTTTCTTTATTTTAATATATTTTTTCTACATTTTCAATAAATATTAATATACTTCTTTGAATCCTAATCCATATACATCTCTTGCATCTGTAATTATTAAAAAAGCCTTTTCATCAACTTCAGTTACAATCTCTTTAATCTTTACTATATCTCTTCTTTTTACGACACATATCAAAATTAATTTCTCTTTATTAAAATACATGCCTTTTCCATATATTCCTGTTGTTCCTTTCTTTACTTGTGTATTAATCTTTTTAGATATTTCTTCCGCTTCATCTGATATTATATAGACTAGTTTACTAAAATTGATTCCTTCAAAAATAATGTCAATCATTTTACCCATTATATAAATTGCAATTGCAGAATATAATCCAATTTCTACATCTCCAAAAACTATTAAATTAAGGAAAACAATTGCACCATCTATTCCAACTAATAAATTACTCGTACTTGCTTTGTTACTAAAACTTTGAATAATTTGTACTATTAGATCTGAACCACCTGTAGCATTATGTGCTTTAAACACAAGCGATATACCTATTCCCATAAGAATTCCGCCATATATAGATGCTAAAAATCTATCTGTAGTAAAAGGATTTATTTTTTCAAATAAATCTATAAATAGTGATAAAGATATTGTCCCAAGTAATGATTTAAATAAGAATTTCTTTCCTATTTTTAAAAATGCAATAATAAATAAAGGAATATTCATTATTATAACTGTTGTTCCTACAGGAAAATTAAAGAAATAATAAAATATTGTAGCTATTCCAGTAAAACCGCCAGATGATAATTTATTAGGAAGTAAAAATCCTGATGTTGCAAATCCTGCAATAATAGTTCCTATAATTGTATATATACATTCTTTTAAAAATTTTCTTTTTTTCATAAAAAAACACCTTTACGTTAGTATTGGTGCTTTTTTGTAAATTTATACATTTTCATTTTCATCTAAAAAATCTGTATATTTTTTTAAAATATTTATTTTTATATTTTCATTTTTCATTGAAAAATCCTGTTTAACTTTCACATCTACATTATAGTAATCTTTTAGTTTTTTTATATTTTCTTTTTTAAATCCTACAACATTATTGATATTTTTAGGATTTGTTATAATTTCAACTTCTTTTACTTTTACATTAAAAGACTTTATTTTATTTACTATCATATCATAGCATATAGCAGACTCAACCAATTGTCTAAAAGTTTCATGGTATGGTCCTGCTATAACTTGGCTTGATTCATTTTTATTTGAATTAGAAATTGTATCTGTATTTTGAAGTCCAACTCTTATAACCTTTATATGTTTTTTAGCAAAGAAATAACATAGTTCTTTACATCTTTCTACAGCTTGATTTACTGATAGTGGTTCATATGTCCCATCATTATATTCTTTTTCAAGTTCAGTATCTTTAATAACTAAAACTGGATAAATTCTCATAATTTTAGGTTTTAATTTAGCTAAATCTCTTGCCGTATTTAATTCATCTAGTTTTGTACTTTCTGGAAGTCCAACCATCATTTGATGCCCTAGAATAAATCCATGTCTTCTTATTAGTTTAGATGCTTTAACTACATCTTTATATGTATGACCTCTTTTACATCTTTTTAAAATATAATCATTTGTAGACTGTACACCTAGCTCTATAGTCTTTACTTTATACTTTTTTAAAAGTTTTAGCTTTTCTTTATCTATATAATCAGGTCTTGTTGATATTCTTATGCTTTGTACCTTTTTATTTTGTATGTATTTGTTTGCAATTTCTAATAATTCTATCTGTTTTTTTGTATCAATTCCTGTAAAACTACCTCCAAAAAAAGCAATTTCAACATTTTTCCCTTCATTCCTAAAATTTTTAAGATAATATTCAATTGTTTTTTCTACATCCTCAGGAGTTATATCACTTAATTTACCACTTATACTTCTTTGATTGCAAAATGTACATTGATTATTACAACCTAAGTGTGGAACAAATATTGGTATAATATAATTTTGTTTCATTTAAGCCTCCTATTTCTACATATGTAATGCATTTTTTGCTGCTTGCATTTCTGCTTCTTTTTTACTTTTTCCCATTCCTTCAGCTAATTTTTTATTATTACAGCTTACCTCTACTATAAAACTCTTATCATGGTCTGGTCCTAATTCATTTATTACTTCATAATGTATTTTCACTTCTCCATTTACTTGAAGTTTTTCTTGAAGTACAGTCTTATAATCTTTCATGCCTACATGCTTACTTGCAACTTCTACTGAGCCAGATAGGTTGTCTATTATAAATTTTTCAGAATTATCTATATTACTATCTAGATAAATTGCTGCAATTAAAGCCTCTACACTATCTGCTAAAATAGCTTTTTTACTATTTTGAGATGCTCTCTCACTTTTACCTAAATACAAGAAATCACTAAAATTATGCTTTGTTGCTACATCGTATAAACTATTTTCGCAAACTACATTAGCTCTAACTTTAGTCATTTCTCCTTCTGTTAGATGATGATAATTATTAAATAAAAATTTACTTATTACAAACTCCAAAATACTATCTCCTAAATATTCTAGTCTTTCATTACTTTCTATATGATTTTCATTAGCATAAGAAGTATGAGTAAATGCTTTTTTTAATAATTCTCTATTTGTAAACGAATATCCTATCTCTTTTTCTACTTCTTCATAGTTCATTTATTTTCACCTCCTCTATTCCTTTTCTATTTTATATTCTTTTTCCTAATTTTACAAGTGTTTTCAAGAAATTATTGAATTTATTGTTACAATATTAA
>CAYOBB010000021.1:7457-10893 GCA_964402195.1 uncultured Clostridium sp.
AATTCTTGGGTTGGTCAAGACCAACCCCTACTTATATTTTCATTTCTTTTATTGTTTTATATGCTCTATCTATTAATACCTTTTTCTTATTCTCTTTAAAATTCAAATACCATAGGTATAACATAATTAAAAAAATTGCTATATTTTTTAAATATAAAATACCTATACTAGCTATCATAGTTAATATTATTAAAGTTATATTTGAAACTGTATTTATAATATCTGTTGTCCTTTTAAAATCATATTTACATAGTAATAAATTTTTCATAATTCTTGCTCCATCTAGCGGATAAATTGTAATCAAATTTAAACAAATTATTAATAAATTTGAATATACTATTATTTCTGATTTAAGAAATACACCTACTATTAATATTATTAAATTTACTAAAGGTCCTGCTATATCTACAACTAATTTATTTAAGATTTTATTCTTTTTATATGTATCAAATTCTATACAAAACCCAAATAGAGTCATATTTACTTTTTTAGGTTTTAGTCCTAAAAAAATGCCAGTCAAAAGATGTCCCATTTCATGAATAAATATAAACAATAGCATAATTGTAAATTCTTTTATTTGGCATGTAAAAATATATATTATTAAAATTAAAAAAATTTTTAAATATATTTTCAAATTCGTCTCCTTATACTTGTTACTATTTAATCTTAATTACTCATATAGCATAGTTATAAGGTTAATACATTATTTTTGAATGATGCGCAACTTGGAGGAGCTTTTTCTTCTTGCCCCACAATCTGGCGACGACAGTAAGGAACAAAAAAATAATGTATTAACCTTATAACAGATTTTAATCTAAGTAGTACTCCTTTTAACTTCTTTCTATATAATCTAACGGATTAAGATATTCATCATTTTTTCTAATTTCAAAATGTAAATGTGGTCCTGTGGTATTACCAGTCATACCTACCTCTGCTATTTCTTGCCCTTGAACTACAGTATCTCCTTCTGATACATAAATTTGATTACAATGTGCATACAATGTTATCATTTCTCCATTTGCAATTTTTAGATGATTTCCATATGCCCCTTCACTAGAAACTTCTGTCACTTCTCCATATGAAGATGCAACAATTTTATCCCCGACATTACCTGCAATATCTATTCCTGTATGGTTTCCTTCTACATTAGGATTTGAAGAAGTTCTATATCCAAATTCAGAACTTATCTCGCCATTCAACGGCATAATATATGTATAAGATAGAATCATTTCCTCCTTTATAGCTTCTTTAAAATTATTTTCCTCTTCTTTTACAACTTTACTTTCTTTTTCTATATCACTATCATTTTGATTATTAACGACTTTATTCCAAATCTCCTTTAAATCAATTTTTGTATTAAGTATTTGCTTTATGTCTGTCCCAAAGCTTTCTGAAGTTAAATATTCTTTATTCTCATATGCATAAACTGCTCCTAAAATAATAGCTACCATAAAAATATTTTTTATTAAACTTCCTAAAAAAACTTTTTTCTTTTTTTCTTTATTCTCAGGCTTTATTCCATTTCTCCTATAATAAATCTCTTCTGCTTTTCTTATTTTCTCTGCTTCAGATATTGCCATTTTGTATGCACCTCTTTTCTCTTATTTCAATATATTCTAGAAAAGAAATTATAGAACAAAAGGGGGTGTAATTTTAGGACGGGGAGAAAAAACAATGAGATGTTTTTTCTCCCCGTCCTAAAATTACACCCTATACGAAGCACATCATTAATAATACAAAAGAAACCGCTAATAAACATCTATTTATTATTTTTTCTTTTTTGTATTTTTTTTCTATTTTATTATTTTTTTTCTGTTTTTCTTTTCCTTCACTATTGATATATTCAGACACTATTAAATTTGCTTCATCTATAATATACTTATTTTCTTCTATATTACTTGTATTTATCTTATCCTGCGAATAGTCTTTTAAAATAATAATTGCCTCATCAATTAAATTTGATGGTAAATTACGCAAAACTATTATATTCTTTAAACTTTCCTCACTTCTCATACTTTAGCCTCCAAAATTTATTTTTTTGATGGTGCAATAAAGATTTTAACATCATTATTTTTATAATATTTTTTCATAATATTTTCTGAAAAACCTGCAACTTCATTTGTCATAAAAATTGTTTTATATTCTTCTTCTATTAATTCTTTTATCTTATTATCCGCTTCTTCTAAATTTTCAAGCTCTACTACTTTAAATCCCATATTTTTTATCATTTTAAAACTATCTTTATCATTTACAAATTTCATCCAAGAAATTTTCATTTTTATTCTCTTTCCTTCCCTACTCATAACTCTAATTAGAAAAAAATTTAAACTTAAAATTTTTTAATGCTTTTGTCAGATTTTATTTATAAGTAGCATATAATAAATTATAAGAAGGAGGAAATTTTATGATGAATTCAAAAGGTTTGGACTTCAAACATAAGGAAGTTATTAATATAACAGATGCTAGAAGACTTGGGTATGTTCAGGATGTTAATGCTGAACTTTCTACTGGTATTATAACTTCAATTGTTGTACCTGGTAATAATAAAATTTTTAATTTATTTTCTTCTGATAATGCTATTGTAATTCCTTGGTCAAAAATAAAATCTATCGGAGATGATCTAATTCTTGTAGAAATCTAACCTATTTCCATAATCTTTTCATATGACCTATTGCACTTTTTTCAAGTCTAGAAACTTGAGCTTGTGATATTCCTATTTCCTCTGCTACTTCCATCTGAGTTCTACCATCAAAAAATCTTTTTGTAATAATCATTTTCTCTTTATCATTTAGCTTTTTCATAGCTTCCATCATAGTTATGTTTTCTGCCCATAATTCATCATTACTTTTAGAATCTTTTACCTGATCCATTATATATACACTATCATTTCCATCATTATATACTGGTTCTTGAAGTGATACTGGATCTTGAATTGCATCTAAACTAAATGCAACATCTTCTTTGGACACATTTAATTCTTTAGCTATAATATCTATACTCGGTTCTTTTCCTGTTTCTTTTAAAATTCTTTCTTTTGTTTGAAGTGTTTTATAAGCTAAATCTCTTATAGACCTACTTACTCTTACCATATTATTATCTCTTAAGTATCTTCTAATCTCTCCTATTATCATTGGAACTGCATATGTTGAAAATTGTACATTTAATGTTGTATCAAAATTATCAATTGCTTTTATTAATCCTACACATCCTATTTGAAATAAATCATCTGCGTTTTCTCCGTCTTCCCCCGAAATCTTTGTACTACACTCAAGACTAATCTTAAATTACCATTTATAAATTTATCTCTTGCTTCTTTATCTCCTTCTTTTATTTTAATAAATAATTCCTTTTTTTCTTCGTTTGTTAGAACAGGTAATTTTGAAGTATTAACTGACGCAATCTCTACCTTGTTTGCCAAACAAAAAACCTCCTTTGG
>CAYOBB010000022.1:0-10808 GCA_964402195.1 uncultured Clostridium sp.
TATCTTCTGCATATTCTAGTGAAAACTTCGTTAACTCATATCCTAACTGCATTAGTTTATCATTTAAATCATCAGTAAAGTTACTTAGTCCACCTTCTAATATTGAATTTTTTAAAAAATCTACCATTAAAGTAATGACATTTTCATTAAAATCGTGTAAAATATTTTCCATAAGATACTCACCCTTTCGTTAAAATTTTCTTTCAAAATTATTTTAACACAATTTTGAGTGGGTATCTTATTTTTTTCTTTTTAATTTCCCCCGAAATTATTTTACACTAACTTATTCGAAGTCTTTTTTTAATTGGCAAATTTTCTTTCATACATTTCCTTTCTTTTTGCCACTTAAATATTATATTGCAGGATATATTAATTTACAATATGTTTAAGCAATTTCTTCGTAGTACGGTCAATTGCTAATCGCCCCTACATTTTATTGGAAAAGTCTTTGAAGAAATATTATAATTTTGTAATAATCAATGAAATTTCCCTGATTTTTTATTCTCTTTAAATTTGCAAATAATATAATTTTATAGTATAATTTTATTGGAAGCAATTATTAGTATGGGATTTTTTGTTTCTTTAATTAAAGGAGGTTTAAAAAAATGAAAACTACTATAACTTTTAATTTTAATACTTTACCTGAAAATATTAAAAATTATCTAAGTTGTCCACTGTCAAACTCAGATGAAATCTGTGCAACCTCTGATGCTATAAATCAAGTCATAACAATGACTCGGGCAATAGCAAATGAGTTTTCTTATGAACTAGTGGAACCTGAACCAGACGATCGGATTGCCATATTAAACTTTATTGATATTTTTAAGGAATTTCCTGATAAATATCAGACATATTCTATTGAAGAAACTATCCGTAGTTTTTTCAAAGAATATGTGTTTGATTAAAATATTTATCCCATACAAAAAGGGTGCTACTTGTAGCACTCTTTATATTATTTTCTCTATCTTATATTCCTTCTCTAATTTCTCATTAAAATATATATTAGAAACAAGTTCGAATTCTTTCATTGCAGTTTCTCTAAGATTAAATGAAAAAATTTTTTTTGAATCAGCCATATTGGAATATATTATTGCATACCTACTTCCTTCTGAAATTTCTAAACTACTTTTATCTTGTTTCCCACAGTCTAAACATTTAAAACCATTATCTTTTATACTAAAACGTTTTAATTTTTCTATTTCTCTTTCTTTACAGTCTACACACTCAGAAATATTAGGACTAAAACCTAATATCTTTAATAATCTCATTTTAAATACTGATAAAATAAATCTTAAGTCCTTATCAGTTTCTGAAATTGCATAAAGTGTATTTAGAAATAATTTTAATATATTATAATTATTTTGGTTTTCTGTAGTAACGTCACTTATTATTTTTGTGACATGCGCTGCATATGTTAATTTATCTAAATCAGTTCTAATATTATAAAATACTTCAATTGGCTCACATGAATTAATACTATATACATCTCCTGTCTTATATAATATGTATTCTCCAAAACACAAAAGCTGTGTTCCTGCCATAAGCAAGCTTTTAGGTCTTTTTGCACCTTTTCCTATACAACTAATTTTTCCTAAATTCGGAGTTAATATTGTGAGCATTTTATCTGAATCACCTAAATTATTTTCAGCTATTACTATTCCATTTATTTTTATAGTCTTCATACATTTCTAACCTTCTAAGATATGGAACTCTAGAAATTAATTAAAATATATAATGTAGTGGTCACTAAAAAACAACTTATAGCCAAACATATTGCAAATTGTAGGGGCACGGTGCTACTTTGTGTCCCTACTAGTATTTTCATTTTGAAATTTTCGACACATAAGACACATGAAATAATATACTTTATTTAAATTCTGGTCAATCACAATCTGCAGTCCATATTTCTTATTCTTCCTTATTCAATTTTCGTTCTAATTCTTCAATAGACTTTAATTCCATAAAAGTATCTATATTCCCAGTATTCTTAAAAGTATCCCAGGCTATTTTTTTTATCATATTTATCATCTCCTAAGTTTATCTTTTGTAGTTTAGTAGCTATTTATACTGGAATTTTTTTAAAATACTTGAATTTTCATTCCAATCTTCTTTTACTTTTACCCAAATTTTCAAATTGACTTTTGTTTTTAAAATTTTTTCTAATTCAAATCTTGCTGAACTTCCAATCCTTTTTAGCATACTTCCTTCTTTACCAATAATTATTCCCTTATGAGATTTTTTTATACAATATATACATGCTTCTATATCATATATTTCTTGATTTTTCATAGTTTTTCTAAATTCAAATTTTTCTACTTCAACATACAAACCATGTGGTACTTCTTCATTTAATAACCTCAAAGCTTTTTCCCTTATTATTTCCTCTGCCATTTGTCTTACAGTCTGATCTGTATATTCATCTTCTTCATAGTATTTAGGCCCAGGTTTTAATATTTTTTCTATTTCATCTAAAACAATTTCTGAATATTTTTCATCTGTTGCACTAATTGGTATTACAGCTTCAAAATGATATTCATCTTTATACTTATTTATTAATTCTAACAAACTTTTTTTTTCTACTAAATCAATTTTATTAATAATTAATATTGTTTTCTTATTCGATTCTTTTATTTTTTCTAGTAACAGCTTGTCCCCTTTTCCAATATCTTTAGATGTTGCTTCTATTAAAAAAAGAATCACATCTACATCTTTAAGACTTGAAAAAGCTGTATCTACCATAGTCTCACTTAATTTATTTTTTGGTTTGTGAATCCCTGGTGTATCTATAAATATTATTTGAGAATTTTCTCTATTGGCAATTGCTCTTATGGCAGTTCTTGTTGTTTGCGGTTTATTCGCAGTAATTGCAACTTTTTCTTTTATTAAACTGTTTAATAAAGTAGATTTTCCTACATTAGTTCTACCTATTACAGAAACAAATCCAGATTTAAACTCTTGCATATTTACCTCGTTTTTATTATTTATTTTAGTGGGTTGGCATAAGACCCGCCCCTACTTATAATTAATTATATAACTTTGGTACCGTTAAAATCATAATTTCTATTCAAATGTTACTTTTGCATTTAATGGACAAATTTCAACATATGTATTTCCATCATTTACATTAATTTCATTTCCTTGTTCATCTTTATACACAGTTTGCGCGCTTCTTGATGTTTTTTCACAAGTAATTTTTATCGCTTTTCCATTTGTTATATAATAACCGTCTAAAGTTTTTATATTATAAAGTCCTTGTCTGCCTTTATCTTCCGAATCTTGTAGTGTATAATTTTGTGCAAATTCCACAATTATATTCTTAGTAGTTAGAGCTTCTCCTGTATTCAAATCTTTCTGTAATACTCCTCTAGCATATCTTGTATATCTTTTTGTTTCTGTATCATATTCAAATTTTACAGTCTGTAAAGTAGAAAAAGGAATTGTTACTGAATTTGCTACTAATTCTGAATCATCTAAATCAAATTCATCTGGAACATAATTTAATATACTTTCTTTAGTAGATGTAGTACTATATCCTTTTTCTTCTGCCACTTGAAGTAATCCCTTTATACTTGTAAAACAGTTATGTGGAGCTGATTTATTAGAACTCCTCCAATATATGGAAGTATCTGTCCTAGCCTTTCCTGTGTCATAGTACAATCCATTTATATTGTCTACATTTAATGATGAAATATCACTTTGAGCTTGTGGACTCCATCCAATATGAGCATATATCGCATCATTTTCTAAAGCATAATCTAAGAAATAATGTCTTGCACTTCTTGTTGGTCCTATTACATCTACATCTTTTCCTTTAAACAATGCCATTAATCTCGTTTCTGAACCTTCAACAATAATTTCATAAACCATATACGCTTCACTTAGTCCTGCCTGTGGCCAAGCATCTTCATAATTATCTATCATTACAGCAATTGGTCTATCATCTCCAGAAAATATCTGAACTTTCTTTTCTTCTATCTCTATTTCTTCTGTCTGTTCAGTTTGAGCTATAGTAGGTACTACTTCATCTTTATTTGCATTATATATTCTAAACCCTAGAAATCCTCCAGCAGTAATAATTATTAATAGTAATATAACTAAAAATATTATTGAAATTTTATTATTTTTTTGTTTTTTCCTAGACATTATTTTTCTCCTTTGTCTTTATCTTAAAATATTTAATTTTTCTAAAATATTTTCTTCTTTTTTTCTCATTTCTTTTCTCTCTTCTAACTCTATATGATCATATCCCATAAGATGATAAAAACCATGAACTACCATATAAGATAATTCTCTTTCAAAAGAATGTTCATATTCTTCAGCCTGCTGTTTTACTTTCTCTACCGAAATAACAATATCTCCTAGTGTTTCTCTTATTGTTTTCGGCTTAGTATATATCTCATCTTTTTCAAACATTGGAAAAGATAATACATCTGTAGCTTTATTTATTTTTCTAAATTCATTATTCATTTTTTGAATCTGATCTGGCGTTGTTAAAATTATACTTATATAATAGTTTTTAGAAATTAATTTTTCCTCATCCATACATTCTTTTAGTACATTTTCTATTATTTTATAATATTCTTTATTTTCTTCTATATCTAAAAATTCTATTTCAACTATATTATTCATTTTTCTTTCCTTATTTTTTCTTTATTAATCTAGTGCTTGTACTACAATTGTTTTTTAATTTTCTCATTACATTATAGCTAACTAATTTATCTTTATAAAACATCAAAATTTTTTTATTTTTTTCATTTTTACTATCTAACAAATTAATTTCCCTTTTTAAGAATAAAATTTCTTTTTCTCTTAATTTTTTTACTTTCTCATATTGGTTCCAGAACTTTTTATATTTCTCTCTATCTTCAATTTTCTCCCAATAAACTTTTGTAGAAAGTAATCTTATATTATATTCTTCTATTAATTCTATTAACATATTATAGCTTGCTGTTTGCTTTTTATCATTTGGCGCATTTGCTATTAACTCTCTAGTATCTTGTATTAACTTTTCATAACATTGCTCTGCAGCTACTAGTGGTAAACTATGTGTAAAAATTTTTCTACTCATTCCTAGTAAAATCATTTTCTTTTCAATAATTTCTTTTTCTCCTAGTTTTCCGAACTTCGAATCTTTCATATTGATTATAGTCTTTTAATACATCTTTAAATATTTCTTTTTTATCCTCATCTTCTAATTTAATTGGTAAAATATTTTGTACATATTCTTCTATTGAAGCAAATATATTTTCATATACTTTTTCTTTTTTTGAGCTATTAGTTTTTATACTATCTGCTAACTGTACCGAATAATTTTTTAATATTCCTTTATAAAAACTATCCATTTTTGTTATATAAAAATCCTTGTATCTATCAAGTATTTTTGTTTTTCCTGAAATTTTTAGTGATCCATAATCTAATTCTATTAAATATTTTTGTTTTCTAAATTTATATTCAATATATTCAGTATTTTTTAAACTCGTAATTGTATAATAATTTCCTATGGCATTTTTTTCGAAATCGCTAGCTACATTATTTTTTACTTTTTTATAAACACTGTCCATAATATATTTATCTATGGCCTCTAAATATAAAGTATATGCTTCTTCATATCTTGTTGATAAATTTTTCTTTTTTTCATCATTATTTTCTTCAAAATTACTATAATTCTCATAGCATTTTATTAAATTACTTCTCTTCATATTGATTACTATTCCGTTTATTCCTATTTTTGTTGGTATCAAGATTTTAGATAAAGTATTTGTTAGTTTTCCAAAAAATGTTTTATTTGTTTCAATAACTTTTAAACTTCTTTCTTCCAATTAAACACACTCCTTACAATACCAATTTTTCTTCTACCCCTATATTCTCTATTACTTCATAAACTAATTTTACATCTATTCCGTCTTCTTTTTCTTCTACAACAACATTCCTATTTACAATTTCTTTTCCATTAATATCAGTTTTTATCTCTTCTTCTAAATCAGTAATTGTATTTTCTTTTAAAGTATCTAAATCGTAATTTTTTTCTGTTGTTTTTATTTCATAATTTGTTGTCTTTTTGAATTCTATTGGTAAATAAAAATTGTTAAATATTTTTAATTTTTTATTCTCATTTATTGTATCATACTTTTCAAATTTTGAAAGCTTTTTATTAAAATTTATTTGAAAATTATTAATTAATATAGAATTTTTTACTTCCTCTTCACCTGTTCTTTCTTCTACTTGCTCTTTATACTTTACATCTTTAGACTTTGTATACCAAATTTTAGCCTGAATATCTCCTGTTGCATGGACATATCTTATTCCTGTATATTTTCCTTCCATCCATCCGCCCAGCTAAAATCATTCCAGGTTCTACCGCATCTCCTTCTTTTACTTGAGCTGTTCCATTTGTCACATTAATTTTTGTAATTATTCCTGTTTTATCTGAAACAATGTTACAATATTCATTTTTATCTAATATTTCAGGTTTAGGACTTGCCTCTACTATTTCTACTTTTGCATTTGTTCCTTCTATACTAATTCCAATCCATGCTAAGTCATCTCTTTCTAATCTTATTTTTTCAATAACCTTATTTGTATCAACTCTACTTTTTAATATTCCTGTTTGCAAACCACTTTCTTTAAGGGATAATAATAATTCTTCTTGATTTATATTTTGAGCCCCAGTAATCTCTATATTCCATATAAAATTTGAAAGAATAAAAATACTGCATAAAATACAAATCAAAAAAAATAAAAAAATTTTTCTTTTTTTGTATTTATTAATAATAAATGGAATTCCTTTTTTCTTATTTATCTTTATCTTACAATTGGTTTTTTTAGAAATCTTTTTTAAATTAACAAAATCACTGATTCCAATATTAAAATACATTTTTGTCTCTCTATCTCTTCTTATATTCCACATAAAAATCTTATTATTGATACACTGATTCATAAATCTTTCTATATAGAATCCTTCTATCTCTACTCTAATATATCCAATTATATAATAAAGTAATATCCTTAATATCAAGTTAAATCACCTACATTCAAAATCTACATTTTCTATTTTCCCTGTTACTAAAATATCATCTTCTGTCATTTGATTTAATTTAAGTTCAAATCCATTAATATTTATATTTCCTATATGTGTAGATATTCTTATAAAAAATTCTTCATACTCAATAATTCCTTTATAATTTTCTATCAGCAATTCTTCAAAACCAATCATAGTCATTTTAGGCAAATCTGTTCCAATCTCTTTTGGAATATCTAATAACTGATTTATTTTTTCTTTTCTACTTTTATTCATAAACTTATTCTCCTTGTTTTCTAATATATATTCTAAGAATTAAATTATATGCACTCTCTTTGTTCGTTTGATTGCTTACATAACACTTTAAATAATGACAGTAGGACGGGTAACAGCAGGACGGGGAAAAGATTACTTCTTTTTCCCCGTCCTAAAAACATTATTTTTCAAAGTCGTCTATGCTTGCAAATTCATATCCCATATTTTTTATTTCTTTTATACAACTATCTAAAATATTCATATTATCTCTTGAAGTTGCATGTAAAAGTATAACTGCTCCATTATGAATATTATCTATAACCTTTTGTTTTCCATATTCTTCTCTTCCCTGTTTATTTTCATCCCAATCATCATACGCAAAAGACCACATTACAGTTTTATATTTTAATCCATTACAAATATCTAATGTTTTTTCACTATATTCTCCTTTAGGTGGTCTAACATATACCATCTCATATCCAAATTTTTCATAAACTGCTGTATGTAAATTCATAATTTCATTTTTTAATTCTTCTTCTGAAATATCTGGCATACTCTTGTGATTAACTGTATGATTTCCTACGATATGACCTTCTTCAATCATTCTTTGCACTAATTCAGGGGCTGTATTTAAATAATGTGCTGTAATAAAAAAAGTAGCTGTTACATCATTTTCTTTTAAAGTATTTAAAATATTTTCCGTATAACCTGCTTCATATCCCATATCAAATGTTAAATAAACTTTTTTTGAATCTTTATTTCCCATTGCTATCCCATTATATTTATCAATTAAATTTTTATTTTCTGTCCCTAAATCAGGTTGCTCATGATTATCCACCCTTTTTATCCCCCAACAAATTTTCTTAGTGCTAAGTTCTCCATCATTTGCTTTTACAGAACTTGCTAAACAATATACTCCTAGAGATACAATCATAGACAAAACTAAAATTATTCTTTTATTCATAGCTAACCTCCTATAATACTATAATAAAAAATATTTTCTATATTTTAGTTTATGCATATTAACTAAATTTTTATCTTTTGTTTTCTAAGTTGTATCAAATATTTAATATATTGTTTTTTCATTTTTTGATAATATATTCCATTTTTTTACATTATTCTCTTGACTTACTGTTATTTTTGGAATATATTATTAATTATTCCTAAATTTTGGAAATTTTAGATTTGAAAGGTAACTAAAGATGATTGATTTAATATTTATTTCTTTTATACATATATTTACTTTAATAGTAATTTTCTATATTACTTTAAAAAAATATAACAATTGTAATTTGATTTATTCACTTATTACGTTATCTATTTTATTTTTAATTTCTATCACTATTAATCTATATATTATTTTTAAAGATAATTCAAATATTTTTATTATTGTAAATAATATGTTTTCTATAATTTCTTTTTTTATAATGATTGTATATTCTTTTAAAAAATCTATTGAATTAGAGAAAAATAAAGGAAGTCTTATATCTCAAGAAAATTCTTATAAATCGCTATCTGATTCTTATGAAACATTAAGAGAATTCAAACATGATTTTGCTAATATCTTACAGGCAATTGGTGGATATATATATTCTAGTGATTTAAATGGTTTAAAAAAATATTACTCTAGTTTATTAAAAGACTATAGTAAATTAAACATTTTAACCTTATTTAATAACAATATTATTAATAGTCCACCTGTACTTGCTCTTCTTTCAGAAAAACATAAAAAGGCTGAGTCGTTAGGTATTACTTTTAATGTTGAAATATATTTTGATTTTAATACTATAAAAATGGATGTTTACGAATTTACTCGTATTTTAGGAATTTTCTTAGATAATAGCATAGAAGCTGCTACTAATAGTAATGATAAAATTATAAATATTATTATTAGAAAAGATATGAGATATTCGAGAGATTTGATTATAATAGAAAATTCTTATTCTGATGATAAAATTAACATTGATAAAATTTTTGAAAAAAACTTTTCTACAAAAAAAGGAAATAGTGGAATTGGCCTTTGTAAAGTCAGAAAAATATTAAAAAAATATAATAACGTTTTCCTTAATACTTCTGTAAATAAAAAATTATTTACACAACAATTGGAAATCTATTAAACAATTAAAATATAGGAGTGAATTTTTACACTTCTATATTTTAATTTAATAGAAAATTTCTCCAAAATTTCTATTAAATAAAGCCTTCGGCAAAACAATGCACACAATTTTCTTGCTAAAATTGGCGCACGAACAAAGACGGAAACTTTAAAGTAAACTTTTACAGACTGCCATTAGAAAATGTCCCCTTTTGTTCTATTCTAGTATTTTCCAACTTCCAATTTTTTCTGGGAAATCTTCAAATTGTAATTTTTCTTTTGTTATTGGATGTAAAAAAGATAACTTATATGCCCATAGACATAATTGTTTTCCCCTACCTCTTGTTCCATATTTTTGATCGCCATAAACACTATGACCTATACTTGAAAATTGAACTCTTATTTGATGATGTCTTCCTGTATGTAATTTTACTTTAACTACTGATAAATTAATTTCTTCATTATATTTTATAACTTCATAATCTAGTACTGCTTTTTTAGAATTTTTTGTACCTTCTGCTACAACTCTACTTATATTTTTCTTTTCGTTTTTCAGTAAATAATCTTCAAAAGTTCCTTTGTCTTGTTCCATTTTTCCGTCTACTATTACTAAATATTCTTTTTCAAATTTCTTTTCTCTTACCTGCTCACTTAGTCTAGATGCTGCTTTTGAAGTTTTAGCAAATACCATAACCCCACCGTGTAGGTCTATCTAACCTATGTACTAATCCTAAATATGCTTCTCCTGGTTTATTATATTTTTCTACTAAATATTTTTTTATAATTGTAAGCATATCTTCATCACCAGTCTTATCACCTTGTGAAGGAATATTTACTGGTTTTTCTACTACTATTATGTGATTATCTTCATATAATACTTTTAACATTTATTACTCCAATTTCTCCATTATTTTTCAAACTTATTCTCCCATCTTCCATAAATACCACAAGGTAATAACAATTTAGAATCTTTCATTGGAAGTCCAATTTCTCCTGATGTGATTTTTCCCTTATATTTTTTCATGTTTATATTTAATATATTTTCTAATACTTTAGAAGATATTCCTGTAGTATATGAATTTATCAAGAAAAATAATGGATTATCTGATAAAACCTGAGTACATAAACTTACTAAATCAGATATATTTTCTTCAAACTGCCATACTTCTCCATTTTTTCCTCTTCCATATGAAGGTGGATCCATTACTATTGCATCATATTTATTTTCTCTTCTTATTTCTCTTTGAACAAATTTTATAACGTCATCAATTATATACCTTACTGGTCTATTAGCTAATCCAGAACTCTCAACGTTTTCCTTTGCCCACAAAGTCATTCCTTTTGAACTATCTACATGACAAACAGAAGCTCCAGCTGATAAACATGCAACAGTAGCTCCTCCTGTATATGCAAATAAATTAAGTACCTTTATTTCTCTTT
>CAYOBB010000023.1:0-10724 GCA_964402195.1 uncultured Clostridium sp.
TAAAAATACAACTGGAAATTCTAATCCTTTACTTTTATGAATACTCATTATTCTAACGACATTTTCATTTTCACCGATAACTTTAGCGGAAGATAAATCTCCATCATGACTTTTTATTCTTTCTAAATATCTAATAAAATTAAATAATCCTTTAAAACTAATTTTCTCATATTCTTTAGCTCTTTCGAATAACATTTTTAAATTAGCTTGTCTTATATCTCCATTTGGCATTAGTTTTACATAGCTTAAATAATCTGTCTCTTCGTAAATCTTCCATATAAATTCATCTAAACTTAAATATTCCTCTTCTTTTCTAAACTTTTCAATGAGTTTTAAAAACTCCTCTGTTTTTTTCTTTAACTCTTCATTTACATTTTCAGATTTTACAGTCTTTTTTAAAGCCTCATAAAAAGAACTTTCTTTATCTTGCAATCTTATTTGAACAAGCTCATTATCATCAAATTCTGCAATTGGTGACCTAAGAACTGTAACTAAAGGAATATCTTCAGTTGGATTATCAATCACTTTTAGAAAAGATATTATAGTTTGTATCTCTATTGAGTTTAGATAATCAGAAGAACTATCAGAAAATACAGGAATTTCTAAATTATATAATTCTTTTTCAAATATACTAGCTACCCCTGATGTTGTTCTAAGTAAAATTACGATATCTTTATATGTAATATTTCTAATTCCTAATTTTCTATCATAAACTTTAAAGCCACTTTCTACTAATTTTTTTATTTCCTTTGCTACAAATTTAGCTTCTATTTCTACTTTTTCTAATTGTCTTTCCTCTTCATTTTCAAATTCTTCATCTTCTTTTAAATCTATAATATTTAAAACAGTTTTCTGATTTTGATTTTTTAAATCTTCTGATTCTTCAAAATGAGCTGATGGATTCAAGTATTCTTCTTCGATATATTCAATATCTCCCAGCTTTTTGCTCATAATATTATCAAAAACTAAATTACAAAAATCTAGAACTTCTCTTCTACTTCTAAAATTTTTAAATAGCTTTATTTTTTGGCCAAGTTTATTTTTTCCCTCTTTATATGTTTCATATTTTTCTAAAAAAAGTTCTGGCCTCGCTTGTCTAAATTTATATATACTCTGTTTTACATCTCCAACCATAAAAATATTTTTTCCATTAGAAATAGCATTTAATAAATATTCTTGAACTAAGTTACTATCTTGATATTCATCAATAGCAATTTCAAAGAACTTTTCCTCATATTTTTTAGCAACATCAGTTTTTTGATATATTCCTTCTTCATCTTTTTTTAATAATATTTTTAAGGCATAGTGTTCAATATCAGAAAAATCCATGATGTTTTTTTCTTGCTTTTTCTTTGAGAATCTATCCATAAACATTAGTACTAGTTTTTTTAGTCCTAGAATAATATTATACATTTCATAAATATCTGTCATAGCTTCTTTAGAATTATATATAAATGTCTTATTTACTGTTTTTTTATATTTCTCTCTTATAACATCTCTTATACCTTTAGCCTCATCTTTTAAAGGCATCGTATTTTTTCTATCAACTGGCCAAGATTTAAATTTAAATTCTTTTATAGCGTTGTACCCCTTATCCCAGGTTGCCATAGATTTTAATATTAGTTCTAGTCCTTCTATATCTTGATTTATAACTCCTGAATACTTTTCTAATTCATCATATCTATCTAATTTCTTTTTTATCATTTTCAAATGATTTATCTGGTCTAAAATCTCCTCACTAGTATTTTCTATTAAAATTTTTCCCCATATAGTTTCTTCAAATCCTAAATCTAATTTTTCTTTAACATTAAATTCTTCTGTTTTTTCTTCTAACCATTCTTCTGGAAAAGGATTACTCTGAATAAATTGATAAATTTTTAGAACAGTATCTTTTAAAGGTTCATCTCCATGATATCCTGTATAAATTTTAACTAATTCTTCAAAAAACTCTTCTTTATTTTCATACAATTCTTCAAAAACTTCATCTAAAGTTTCTTGTTTTAAAATTTCTAGTTCTACATTATCAGCAATTCTAAAGTTTGGTGATATGTCTATTTCATAAAAATTATTTTTTATAATGTCTAAACAAAAAGAATCTATTGTACAGATACTCGCCTTATTTAGTAAAAGCACTTGTTTTGAAAGCCTTATATCTTCTGGACTTTCATCTATTTTCTCATATAGAGCTTCTAAAATTCTTTCTCTCATTTCAGAAGCAGCAGCATTTGTAAATGTTACTACTAATAATCTATCAATATCTATTTTTTCTTTTACTACTTTTTGAATTATTCTTTCTACAAGTACAGTAGTCTTACCGCTTCCTGCCGCTGCTGCAACTAATATATTTGAATCTTTTTCATTTATTGCTTTTTGTTGTTCTAAAGTAAAATTAGTAGCCATTATCTCTCCTTTTTTATCTCTTTCTTTGCTATAGATTATATTTTATTAAGTCAAAAAAAGCAAGGCTCCAAAAGGAGCCCTAGCTTTTAAAAATAAATTTCTACGTTTTCTAACCTTATAATAGGAATCTTCCGGAACTTTCCGGATTCAATTACAGCTACGTACCAGGAGTATCCATCCAAAATCCAAAAGTTCTTATCTACTATAATTGGCCTTTTAAGGTGATTATACTTTTTTATATATCTTAAATTTTCAATAAGAACTCTTGGTTTATTCTCTTTGAATAAACCAAGCTTATTATAATAAGATCGAACTTTCAGATCCATAGGATAACAGTAAGAAAGCCACTCATTAGGAACATCAAAACCTTTTTTATATTTTAAGTTTTCTTTTTCCTGAATAACTTTACTTTTAAAGTCATCTTTATATTTTCTAGAATCTTTTTTTAGAAAAGCTTTATATTCTTTTTCATTCAAATTTCCCTTTTCATGATTGCATTTATCACAACAAGGAATCAAATTATCTGGAATAGAAACTCCTCCAAAACTTTTTGGATACATATGATCTAACGTAAGCTTCAATTTTCTTATTGGCTTACCACAATAAGGACATACATTTTTTTCTTTTAATTCATAAGTTATACTATACATTAAGTCATCCCAATTAACATGTGTCGAATGTATCTTTAAAACACCTTCTGTATTTGTATAAGCCCGTACTCTTCCTCCTCTTATAAAAGTATAATTTCTAGGTAAATTGATTAGCATAGCCGCCAACCCCCTTTAAAATTTATTTTTAATGCTCTTTTATTATACCACCTTTTAAATAATTTTAAAATACTTTTGTCGAATTTTGTCGTATTTGTTGCTACTGGATAATGATTTTGAATTTTAAAAAATGCAATAAATCTACAAAGGCTTATCTTTAATATTGAAAAATATATACTTTTATTTTATAATTACTATAAAATTTTTAGGAGATTTTTTATGATATTATTTGATGAATGTGTTTATAATTTTTTAATGAATTTTTATAGTGAAAATATAACATTTGTGGCTAAGTTCTTCACAAGTCTTGGTTCTACAATTGTTATTATTACAGGTATTTTATCGATACTTATTTTATTTAATAAAAAATATTTTAAATATACATTTATAGCATGTTTATTTGGAATTATACTTAATATTATTATCAAAAATATAGTAAAGAGAGTCCGTCCATCAGTATTTATACTGACACATGCAGATGGATATAGTTTTCCAAGTTCTCATACAATGATGTCAACTATTTTTTATGGACTTTTAATATACTTTATATGTAATACTGTTAAATCAAAAAGATTAAAAATGTTTTTAAGTTTTCTTATAGGATTTATAATTATAGGTATAGGTCTTAGCAGAATTTATTTAGGAGTACATTATGCTACTGACGTAGCTGCTGGATTTATAATTGGTCTTATATATTTATTTTTATTTATAAAATTTTATATTAGTAAATCTTATAACAAGCTGAAATAATCTTAAATAAATTAATGCTGTCAGGCTTGAGGTATAACTTTATCATGTTGTTAGATAATTATATTATTTTTAGCACCTTTGTGTTGCAACCCCCAAAATTTATTTAAGGATGGTTGCTCCAAATCGCACTCGCTTTTACCAAGCTCATTTGGTCGCTTACGCGGTGATTTAAAAATAATATAATTATCTAACATTGTTCTTGTAGCATCTAATACCTATAAATACTTCTTTAAGTTTTCAATGTTATTCTCTTGAAATGAAATAAAATGATTTAATATTTTTTCAGTATCTTTTTCTATATTAGAACTTTCATTAAGAAGTTTTCTTCCCTTTATTATTCCCATATCATTTCCTTGAATCAGTATTTCAGCAACATGAGATGGACTCTTATCTATCATAGTATTAAATACAATTCCAGTCTTATTCATAAGTTTCATTGCAGCTGGAACTTTTTCTAGTTTCTCTTTTTCATCAAATTTTTCTTTTACTTCATGAGAAATTGACTTATATTCTCTATACTGATTCTCTAAATCTTTTTTCAAATCATCATTTTCTAATTTGTCACCAATATTTTTAAGTGACTCCATTCCAATCAATGCACCTTTGTTTATTTCATTTAGTACTTCTAAGTCCTTCAATTTATTTCCTCCTACTTCCAGTAACTAGCTGGATTTACTGTCTGTCCATTTTGTGTCATTTCGAAATGTAAATGTTCACTATCTGCTATTTCAAAAACAGCACTACTTCCTACAGAACCTATAGTTTGTCCTTTTTCTACTGTTTGCCCTTCAGTTACAAATTCTGCTGATAATAAATTAGAATAAATAGTTTTAAATCCATTAGCATGTGCTATTGTAACAGTTAAACCATATCGTGGGTCATTTTTTATTGATTCGATTGTTCCAGCTTCTGAAGAGAATACTGCACTTCCCTTATCAGCTTTAATATCGATTCCTAAATGAACTGTCCATTCTTTTAAAGTCTCTGAATATACTAGTGTAGTATCAGAAAAATCTTTTGTGATTTCCCCTTCTAATGGAACCATGAATTCTAGTACAACTTCTTTAGGCTCTTCTTCATCTTCTACTTCTACTGTGTTTTCTGAAGTTTCTGTTTTTATTGCAATTTTATTTGTTTCATTTGTAATAGTATTTATAGAAGGAATATTTTC
Source organism: uncultured Clostridium sp. (assembly GCA_964402195.1). Taxonomy (GTDB): domain Bacteria; phylum Bacillota; class Clostridia; order TANB77; family CAG-508; genus UMGS1994. Next base: position 5,089 of record CAYOBB010000023.1, read on the forward strand.
ATCTTGTGCTTCTTCTATACTTTTATCTTCTGAAGTACTCGCACTTTCTATTTCATTAGTATCTATTGTTTGTTCCTGAATAGACTCAATCTTTGCAATTTGACTTTCTGCATCCATCTTATTTTTATATATAGATAATGTAAAAATAAGTACTACTAATATACATAGACTAGTAATTCCCGCAATATACAAAATAGCTTTCTTTTTTTCTTTTCTATCAAAATAATATCTTTTTCCTTTTCCCATAATCTCCTCCTCAATATATCTTTAATACAAGTATTAACAACTTTCCAAAAAATATACAAAAGAGTTTAATTTTGATAATTAACAATTTCTACACCTACATAAAAATGCTTTATAATCTCCTCAAAATTCTTTCCCTCCTTGGCTAATGTATTACTTCCTGTTTGACTAAGACCTACTCCATGACCATATCCTTTAACAGTAAATTTAACTATATCTCCAGAAATTTCTACTGAAAAATTAGCAGATTTAAGTCCAAAAATTTGTCTTGCTTCAACGCCAGAAATATTAGCATTTCCTATTTTTATAGTTTTTACTCTATTGCTTTCAGTATATTCTAATATACTTATCGGATTTTCTTCTGCCCAGTTAATTTGAAAATCGCTATGTGATGCTTTCATTTTTTCTTCTAATTCTGCTTTAGTAAATTCATTTTCTGATGAACCTTGACTATATTCATCTTCACCTGCTGTTTCTACAACCTGCAAATAAGGATACCCACTTCCTCCCCAAACATTAAAAGGAATTTCAGTTAATCCCCCACTATTAGAATGAAAAAATGCGTTAATTGGAGCTCCATCATATGTAATAATTCTCCCTTTAGTATCATTTACAACTTTTTCGATTTTATTCCATTTTTCCTCTTGATTATCTAGCCATCTAGCCAATCTATCTTCTTTAGAAATCCATGCTTGACAACAAAGAGAACTATCACATATATCAGCATTTTCATGTTTTCCTGAATGAATAATTTTATATATTGTATATGTTCTTGCAACAACAGCTTGTGCCTTAAGTGCCTCTAGTTCATAATCCACTGGCATTTCGGCAGATACAACATTTACTAAATATTCATCTAAATTAACTTCTTCTACTTCATTTGTTTTAGTATGTAAAAGTTTTATTGTTGTATAATCTCCATAATTATATTTTTCTTCTATTTGAGGTTCTTCATCTTGAGTTTCTGCTACAACCTCTACACTACTATCATCCTTCTCATCTTTAAAAGATATTGTAAATAAAATTGGGAGCATAAAAAAAAGACATACTATGATTAATAAATACGAAATGATTTTTTTCAAAATTTCTCCTCTATTCTTTCCCTTATTTGAGATAATATTTTTTTCTCAATTCTAGAAATCTGCACTTGGCTTATTCCATAAATCTTTGCGACTTCTGTTTGTGTTTTTTCTTTAAAATATCTCATTACTATTATATTTCGTTCTTTCTCACTTAGTCTTTTAAGTTCATCTTTTATCATAATTTTATTTACAGTTTCTTCTTCTTCATTTTTATCTGTTATTAATATCTCTTGTTTCTCCATCCCTCCTTCTTCAAATACTTCTTCTTGAATTGACTTAATTGGTCTTTCCGTTTCTAATGCTAAAATTATATCTTCTTTTGATTCTTTAAGTTCTCTTTCAATATCTTTTATTTCTAACTTTCTCCCACTTTTCTCATATTCTTTTTTTAGTAAATTGATTTTAGTTAACAACTCTTTTAAAGATCTACTTACCTTTACCATACCATCGTCCCTGATAAACCTTTTTATTTCTCCTAAAATATACGGTACTGCAAATGTAGAAAGTTTTACATCAAAGGATTCATCAAATCTCTGAATTGATTTTATAAATCCTATACATCCTATTTGATATAAGTCTTCTAATTCATGACCTCTACCATTAAATCTTCTTACAATACTCCAAACTAATCTAGAATTTTTCTCTACAATAGTATTTAAGACCTCTTTATTTCCTGATTTTGCTTCTAAAATCTCGTCTACACTAGTTTCATACAAAGCTCTTTTAATCTCCTTTATCTAATTTTTAAGTTTCAAAAGTTTATATTATATATTTTTCGCTGCCCCATTCTAAAAATTCTAACAAAAGCATAGCTTTTTAGAATTTTTGAACGGTCTCCACGAATCGCTTTAAAATATATAATATAAACTTTTTATACTAAACTATGTATTTTCATCTTCTAGGACTTCCTCTTTTTTGATTACTTTTTTCATTGTTACTTTTGTTCCAATATCTACTATAGATTCAATTTTTACTTCATCCATAAAACTTTCAATTATTGTAAATCCCATTCCAGATCTTTCAAGTTCTGCCTTAGATGTATAAAGTGGCTTTCTTGCCTGTTCTATGTCTTCTATTCCCTTACCTGTATCAGAGATTTCAATTATTATAGTATTATCAATAATTTTGCAATGTACTTTTATAATCTCATCACTACTATCATAAGCATGAATAATTGAATTTGTAACTACTTCTGATACTGAAGTTTTTATATCAGATAATTCCTCTATTGTAGGATCAAGCTGAGCTACAAAAGCTGCCACAGTTATCCTTGCAAATGATTCATTACATGACTTACTTAAAAACTCCAAATTCATTTCATTATCACACAATTTCTTCAACTAAAGTTTCCCCCTTAACTACAGGAATAATTTTAAGTACTCCTGTCATTTCAAAAATCTTTTTAACATTTTCTCTAACATTTGCCATTTCCATCTTTGCCCCTATCATAGAAGCTGTTTTATATCTTCCTATTACCATTCCGATTCCGGCACTATCCATGAAAACAACACGATTAAAATCAAATATAACTCTTTTAGGGCTACGTCTTTGAATTTCATAATCCGCTAACCTCCTTATCTTTTCTGTAGTATGATGATCAATTTCTTCTGTAATTTCTAATATTAGGAGCTTGTCCTCATCTTTATATTTTATATTCATAAGCTTACCTCCTATATATAATTTATATTCTGTTTTTTACCATAATTTTCCTTTGTAGAAAAATGACAACTTTTCGACAAAAAAATGTTACAATTCACAGCTTGCTTTCGAAGGTTCATAATATATTATTTTTTCATACCTTGTTTGTCGCAACCTTAAAATCTAATATTAGTAGGTTACTCCAATTCGCACTCGCCCTTGAGGGCTCGTTTGGTCGCTAACGCGGTACTTAAAATAATATATTATGGACCTTCTTTCAGTACCCTTCATCAATATACTGTGAATTGTAACAAAAAAATAACTGCAATTTTAGTTTGCAGTTATTTTTTATACATTTTAATATTTCAAATTATATATTAATTATTTATCAATATTTTCAACTTCTTTTTTACTTAAACCAGTAACTCTACAAATTATTTCTATATCTATATTCTCTTTTTTTAATTTTAATGCAATCTCTGTTTTTTCTAGTTCTTCGTAGTTTTGTCCTGCTTTAATGTTTTCTATATACATTTTACTCCAATAAAACAGTATTCTTTTTTCTATATTCTTGTTATTTATTATTTTTATGGGCGAGCAATGCTCGCCCATGTATTTTATATCCATTTTAGATATCTACATTTTACTTAATCTCTCTTCAACATTTCTTAGCATTTCTTTGTAGTTTTCTAATTTCTTTTTTTCTTCTTCCACCTTTATTTCTGGAGCTTTACTTAAGAAACCTTGGTTAGAAAGCATTTTTTCTCCTCTAAAAACTTCTGATTCTAGTTTCTTTTTCTCATCTTGAAGTCTTTTCTTTTCTTCTTCTAAATTTACTAAATCTTCAAAAGGAATATATACTTCCATATCTTCAGTTATTATAGATATAGCATTTTCAGGGATATTCTCTTTTTCTTCTTTAATTATAATATCATTTGCAAATCCTAATTTTTCTATGAAAGTTTTTGATTCAGATATCTCATTTTCATATTTTTGTGTTACAAAAATTAATTTTGATTTCTTACTTGGATGTACGTTCATATTGGCTCTAGCATTTCTAATGTTAATTATAACTTCTTTTATATTTTTTATAAAATCACTATTTTCATCATAATCTACTCTTGTCTTTGTATTTGGCCAACTAGATACCATTAAATCTTTATTATCATAATTTATTAATTCTTTATATATTTCTGATGTAATAAATGGCATAAATGGATGTAATAACTTTAATATATCTCCAAATACATAGTTTAAAACAAAACATACCTGTATCTTTTCTTCTCTATTTTTGCTATATAATCTTGATTTCGCCATTTCTATATACCAATCACAAAATTCATTCCAAACAAAATTATAAATATTATCAATAGCAATTCCTAAATCATAATTTTCTATATTTTTAGTTACATCAGCAATTAATTTATCTAGCTGATGCATTATCCATCTATCTTCTACTTTTAAACATTCTGCTTTATATTTACCAGTTTCAGTATCTTTAATTTTCTTTGTAAAGTTTTCTATTTCTTCCTTAGATACCATATTCATGGTTACAAATTTAGCTGCATTCCAAATCTTGTTTGAAAAATTAGATGCTTGTTCTAGCTTTTCTGGCATATATCTAATATCATTTCCCATAGAAGTTCCAGATAAAAGTGAAAATCTTAAAGAGTCTGTTCCATACTTTTCTACAATATCTAATGGATCTATTCCATTACCTAATGACTTTGACATTTTTCTACCTTGGCTATCTCTTATTATTCCATGAATTAATACATCTTTAAAAGGTTTCTTTTTCATTGTGTATAATCCTGAAAAAATCATTCTAGCTACCCAGAAGAAAATAATATCATATCCTGTAATAAGTACATTTGTAGGATAAAAATCTTTTAAATCTTGTGTGTTATTTGGCCATCCTAGTGTTGAAAAAGGCCATAAAGCAGAGCTAAACCATGTATCTAAAGTATCTTCATCTTGTTTTAAATTATGACTATTACATTTTTCACAAAAATCTGGTTTTGTTTTAGAAACATTTATATGTCCACAATCCTCACAATAATATGCTGGAATTCTATGTCCCCACCATAATTGTCTAGAAATACACCAGTCTTGAATATTCTCTAACCAATTAAAATATGTTTTTTCATATCTTTTTGGTACAAAATTTATATCTCCATTTTTTACAGCATCAATAGCAGGTTTTGCTAAAGATTCCATACTAACAAACCACTGCTCTGAAATTTTAGGTTCTATAGTATTTTTACATCTTTCACATTTTCCTACGTTATGAATATAATCTTCAATCTTTACTAAAGCTCCAAGTTCTTTTAATTTCTCTACTATCTTTTCTCTAGCTTCTAATAAATCCATTCCTTCATATTCTGGAACTAAATTTCCCATTTTAAAGTTTTCATCAAATACTTGAATCATTTCTAAATCATGCTTTAAACCTGCTTGATAATCATTCATATCATGACATGGAGTAATTTTAACGCACCCAGTTCCAAAATCTTTTTCAACAAATTCATCTGCGATTATTGGTATTTCTTTATTCATTATAGGAAGGATACACTTCTTCCCTACAATATCTTTATATCTTTCATCATCTGGATGAACTGCAACAGCAGTATCTCCAAGCATTGTTTCAGGTCTTGTAGTAGCAACTATAACATA
>CAYOBB010000024.1:0-10698 GCA_964402195.1 uncultured Clostridium sp.
ATAATATAATTCGCTTCCTACAACTTGAAATTTTTCTATTGCTGATTCAATTTTTTCTTTATCTGAACCGTCTTTTTTCATTCTATTTAAAGATTCATCATCTTCAGATTTATAATATATATATTTTCCTGATATTTGGAAATTACTTATTTTATCATCAGATATTTTTTGTCTTTTTTCTCCATTTATTTTTATCTTTTCTAATTTTTTATCTGAATTTAAGTAATATACCCAGCCATCACTTACATTTAAAGAATCACTTTCAATAGATGTTGTTTCTATATTATCTACTAAGATTGTTCTTTTATCTCCATCTGGTTTCATTTTTATTATTTGTCTTGCATATGCTCCATTATTTTCAGAAACTGACATTGATAAAAAATATAAGTATCCTTTATAATAGTTGATTGATTTTATATATTCTCCTTCTTCTACTAAAGTTACTTCATTATCCTTAGTTACTTCATATATTCCGGATTTGCTTCCTTTTTCGTCTATTACTCCAGAATTACTTATATATGCTTTATTACCCTTTGCGACAGCAAACCCTTTATTATTAAGGTTACCTGCAATTTTTCCAGCACTTCCTATTGAATTTGATAATATTATTGATGTAATAATTGATAATATTATTAATAATATTACTACTACTGAAACTATTAGTAATAGTCTTTTTTGGCTATTCTCTAATATTTTAAATCTTTCAGAAATTTTTTTGAAAAATGCAAATTTTGGTTTTTTCTCTTCCATTTTTCTATACCTCACTTTTTCTTTTGCATATTTTTATTATATCTATAATATGTTTCTAATGTCAATCACTTATGTGTATTTATTTTAAGTACATAACAACTCTAAAACCAATTGCTAAGTTTGCACTATCATCAGATTGACCTCGTGAAGATATTGGATACATATCTCCTTCATTCCAGTATCCTCCGCCTCTTCCCATATGATATCTTTCGTGCTCTCCAAATTCTTCTGTTGTGTATTCCCAAGCATTTCCTGCCATATCATATATATTATTGGTTTTCCAATTTTCGCTACTTCCTGTTGCCACAATTTTATTTTGACTATCATTATTGTTTTGATAATTTCCTATATCAGTAGAATCATCTATATTTGTACCTGTATTTCTAAGCCATGTACAAGTTGTATCCCATGCATAACTATTTATCAAATCAGTTTCAAAAAAATCATTTTCTGAATACATATTTAAAGATAATTCTCTAGCTTTTTCCCATGTTACTCCTGTCCAAGCTAATTCTCCAGCTTTTGATACTATCTGGTCTTGTTGGTTTTTTCCAGCTTCATATCTTCCTATATAAAATCCACCGTAATTTCTTACAGAATCATCAAAATCTTCATTATATGAATTTACATCTCTTATTTTTTCATCTTCTAGTGATGAAATAGTATTTCCACCTTCTCCATTATGTAAAAACATTTGTCTTTGATAATTATTATAATCTCCAACCGGAACCCATACAAATTGATTTCCGTTTTCATCTTCAATAACTGCTCCACTTTCTGAAGCTCCTTCTATATAATGAAATGTTGGAGGTACTGGTATTATTCCTCCATCTTCTGTTTCTACTTCTTCTATTTCTCCAGTTACTGTACCTTCTCCAGTTTTATTTTCTGTATCTTGTGTTTCATTTTCTTGTTCTACTTCATTTTGTTGAGCTACAGTATTACTATCTGTATTGTTTGCAAATGTAATCTTTTTCTTTGGAGTTCTATTTGCTAAAACTACAATTAACACCAATACTATAATTACAGCTACAACTAATATACTTATTATTATTGGTATTAGTTTATGATTCATATTCATGTTTATCATATTCCTTTCTAAAGTCAGAATTTTCTGATCATAAGAGATTTAATTTTCCATAAAAAGTATATCATATAAAAATTTTTTTTTGAATATTAATTTTCAAAATATTTTCTATACAATTTCTTTTACTTCATATCCCGCTTCTTGTATTGCCGTTTTTACTACTTCATTTTCTATTTCTTCTTGTGATTCTATTATAGCTTTTTTATTTTCCAAATCTACTTCTACCTTTGTAACTTTATCAATTGAATTTAAAGCTTTTTCTACATTCATTTTGCAATGATTACACTGCATTCCATCTATATAAATTGTTTTTGTAATTTTATTCATTTTATTATTCTCCTCTCTAAATCTTGGTTTAAACTTTCTAAGCCTCAAAGCGTTTGTAACAACACATACAGAACTTAAACTCATTGCTAATGCTCCTATCATTGGATTTAATTTTAATCCGAATAATGGATAAAAAACTCCACAAGCAATTGGGATTCCTATACTATTATAGAAAAATGCCCAAAATAAATTCATTTTTATATTTTTCATAACAGCCTTACTTAAGTCAATCGCTGTTACTACATCTAATAGGCTATCTTTCATAATTACACTATCAGCAGATTCTATTGCTATATCCGTTCCTGAACCTATTGCTATTCCTACATCTGCTTTAACTAAAGCTGGGCTATCATTAATTCCATCACCTACAAAAGCTACTTTTTTCCCTTCTTTTTGTAGTTCTTCGACTTTTCTTTCTTTATCTTGTGGCAATACTTCTGAAATAACTTTATCTATTTTAAGTTTATCTCCTATTGTTTTTGCAACAATTTTATTATCCCCTGTTATCATAACTACTTCAATATTTTGTTTTTTCAATTCTTTTATTGCTTGATAGCTTGTATCTTTTATTGTATCTGCTACTGCAATTATTCCTATTATACTATTTTTATTTGCAAAATATAAAACTGTTTTTCCTTCTTTTAATAACTCATCTTTTCCGGTAATCTACATCATTTATATCAATATTATTTTCTTCCATAAATGCTAAGTTACCACCAAAGAATTCTTCTTTTTCTATTTTTGCTTTTACTCCTCTACCTGATATAACTGTAAAATCTGTTACATCTGTTAGATTTATATTTTCTTTTTCTACTTTTTCGACTACCGCTTCTGCTAATGGATGTTCTGATTTTTTTTCTATACTTCCTGCTATTTTTAAAAATTCTTTTTTCTCCATTTTTGTTATAATATCTGTAACTTTTGGCTTTCCGAGTTGTAATTGTTCCTGTTTTATCTAAGACTACTGTATCTACTGAATGTAATAATTCCAAGCTTTCAGCAGATTTTATTAAAATTCCGTTTTCTGCTCCTTTTCCTGTTCCAACCATAATAGCAACTGGCGTCGCTAATCCTAACGCACATGGACATGAAATTACTAAAACTGCTATTCCCATTGTCATAGCAAATTCAAAACTTTGTCCTGCTATTATCCAGACAATTACTGTAATAATTGCTATCAGTATTACAATTGGTACAAATACTCCACTTACCTTATCTGCTATTTTTGAAATTGGAGCTTTTGAATTCGCAGCTTCTTCTACTAATTTTATAATTTGTGAAAGAGTTGTATCATCTCCAACTTTTGTTGCTTTAATTTTTAAGTATCCATTTTTATTAATTGTTCCAGAAATTACTTTGTCATCTACACTTTTATCTATAGGTACACTTTCTCCTGTTATACTTGATTCATCTACTGATGAATTTCCCTCTATAATAATTCCATCTACTGGAATACTTCCACCTGGTTTTACTACTATAGTATCTCCTGCAATTATTTTATCTATACTTATTTCAATCTCTTTTCCTTGTCTTATAACAAATGCTGTTTTAGGAGCAAGGTTAATTAATTTACTTATTGCATCACTTGTTTTTCCTTTTGATTTTGTTTCTAAATATTTTCCAACAGTTATTAATGTTAATATTGTTCCTGCAGATTCAAAGTAAATATCTTTAGAATATCTTTCTACAATTTCCATCTGACCATGACCTAAGCCATAACCAATCATATAAATTGCAAAAATCCCATATATGGTTGCAGCTGTACTACCAATTGCAATTAGAGAGTCCATATTGGGAGTTCCTTTAAATAATCTTTTAAATCCAACAATAAAATAATTTCTATTAACATATATAATTGGAAGTAGCAATATAAATTGTGTAATAGCAAAATTAATAGCATTTTCATTTCCATGAAATAAATCAATTATAATCTTTGGAACAGGCAATCCAAACCATTGTTTTAACATATGATGCATTGATAGATACATAATTGGTATCAAAAATATTACTGATATAATTAATCTATTTTTCATCGATTTTATATTGTCTTTATTATTATCTATATTTTTTTCTTTATTTTCTTTTGAATTTTCACTTACTCTTGCACCATATCCAGCTTTTACTACTGCATCTATGATTTTTTCATTGCTTAAAATATTTTCATCATATTCAACAATCATATTATTTAAAAGTAGATTTACATTTACATTTTTTACTCCATTTAGCCTACATACCGCCTTTTCTATATGTGAAGAGCAGCTACTACATGTCATACCTTGTATATCAAATTTAGCTTTCATAAACTACTACCTTTCTATAATTTATTTCTTATAAAGATAAGTAATCTAGCGGATTTACTCTTTCATTCCATGATCCAGAACCTACCCTGATTTCAAAATGAAGATGAGGTCCTGTTGAATTTCCTGTACTTCCTACTCTCATTATTTGTTGTCCTTGTGAAACATATTGACCTGGTGATACACATATAGAACCATATATTCCATGGGCATATAATGTATATGTACCATCATGATGATTTATTGTTACATATGTCCCATAACTATCTGTTTTATTTGCTGTTGTCATTACAGTACCCGCCTTCGAAGCATATACTGGTTGACCATATATTCCTCCTGCTCCGAAGTCTACAGCACCATGTAAGCTATCATCACTATATAACCAACCTGCTGTAACTAATGCATATGCAGCTGGAATTGGTAAAGCAAATCCTCCTGCTACCTGAGTTGGAGCAGAACTTCCACTACCATTATTTGTAGTTGTTTGACTTTTATTTGCAGCTTCTGATGCTTTTATTGCTGCTAATATTGTCGCATCTTCAGCTTTCATTTCTTCTATCTTTTTCTCTAATTCTTGCTCTTCTTGAGATAATTGGGTTACTTTAGAATTCTTTTCTTGTTTACTTATCTCTAATGATTCTTGTTTATCTTCTATAACTTCTTTTGAACTTTCTAATTCTTTTTTGCTTTCTTCTAATTCTATTTTTGATTCTTCTATTATTTGTTTTGTTTCTTTTATAGAATTAATCAATTTAGTATCAGATTCTGCAAGTTGCTCTATTAAATAATAACTTGATAAAAAATCTGTTAGGCTTTCTGAATCTAAAAGAACATCTAAATATGAAGTATTCCCTGACTTATATGCTCTAACCAATCTTTTTTCTAACATTTCTTCTTTTTCTTCTAATTCACTTTGTTTCTTATTTAGTTCTTCCTCCATTGTATCTATATTTTGTGATGTTTCTTCTATTTGGTTAGTCAAATCTAAAATTTCGATCTCATAATTTGAGATTTTCTCATTTAATTCTTCAACCTCTTTTTTTACACTTGACATCTCATCTTGAACTTTTTCTTTTTCATCTTCTGCCTCTTGAATTGATTGTTGATTTTGTTGCTGTTGTGCTTTTAATTCATCAGTTGAAGTTGCATATACATTTATTACCCCAATCATCATTATTGCAATAATCATTGCTACAATTATTTTTCTATTTTTTCTTATGTATCTCATTATTTTTCCTCCATAAATAATAATTATTATTTATATTATTAAATATTAAATCATTTGTCCAACCTATTAAATCTGGTGGAGATGAGGAGAGTCGAACTCCTGTCCAGAATTTCTTCCATACAAATTTCTCCGAGTGCAGTTTGCTATTAGTTTTCGTTTTAAATTCATTAGCAAACAAACGAATTTAAAATATATCTTTTAAAATCCCTCTATTGCCAAAGAAAACAATAGATTTGTTTCCTACTAATCGTCGCCTTATCTTAAGCCGTAGGTTGCAAAAGTAAGACGTTGCCGCTCTTAGGCAGCAATTGCTAATTCTTCGTTATCAGCATTTATTATTAATTTGTACCTTTTAAAGTGGCCAGGTACTTCCACTACTCGCTTTTTGTATTTCTGAAAAGCTGTCGATACCATTACATCCCCATATCGTTTTTATTATAACATTATTATTATGTTTTATTCAAGCTTATAGCCCTCTTTTTTCAATATTTTGAAAATTCTTTCGTCTTAATTAAAATATTTTGATATTTTTTCTAGTTCTTTAAAATCCACTTGTCTAAATATTTCATAAGCAACAATTGCAACTGAATTGGACAAATTTAATGATCTTATATTTTCTCTCATTGGAATTCTTATTGTCTTTTCTAAATATTTTTTCAAAACATCTTCTGGTAAACCCTTTGTTTCTTTTCCAAAAAGAACAAATACTTCATCTAATTTTGAATATTCTACATCTGAATATGCATGTTGACCTTTTGTTGTAACGAAAAACATATTCGTTTGTTCTGGTTTATATTTTTCTAAAAAATCTTTAAATGAAGTATGTTCTTCTATTTCTAATTTATCCCAATAATCTAATCCTGCTCTTTTTACTTGTTTTTCAGTTATATCAAATCCTAATGGATATACTAAATGTAATTTTGCTCCAATTGCTGCACATGTTCTTGCTATATTTCCAGTATTTTGTGGTATTTCTGGCTCTACCATTACTATGTTTATTTTCATTTTTAATATTATTCCCTCCTCATGGCACAATCTAGTTGCAAAATATTGTCTAAATCTTTGATTTAGCAATAACAGTTTTTGCCGTTGCTGAATTATTTTTGGGCCTTTTTCCAAACTCTATGTATATTTTCTTTTAATTCCATTTTTATTCCTCTCTAATATTAAAATTATATTTTATAAAAATAAAAAAGTCAATATCTTTACGAATTTTTGTTTGACATTTTAGATATATTATGTTATATTAATCATACAAACATTTGTCTGATCAAGGGTGATTTTATGGATATATTAGAAAAATTAAAAATTTTAGCGGACTCCGCTAAATACGATGCTTCTTGCAGTTCATCTGGAAGCAAGCGTTCAAATACTAAGAATGGTATTGGTAATGGCAATGTCTCTGGCATTTGCCATAGTTGGAGTGCTGATGGAAGATGTATTTCTCTTTTAAAAATTTTAATGAGTAACGCATGTATTTACGATTGTAAATACTGTATTAATAGATGTACAAATAGTGTTAAAAGAGCTACATTTACACCTAGAGAAATTGCGGATTTAACAATTGAATTTTATAAACGTAACTATATAGAGGGCTTATTTTTGAGTTCTGCCATTATAAAAAATCCTGACTTTACAATGGAAAGGCTATATGAAACGGTTTTTATCTTAAGAAAAGAATACAATTTTAATGGATATATACATGTAAAAACTATACCTGGCTCAAGTAAAGATTTAATTGATAAATTAGGCAATTTAGTAGATAGAACAAGTATAAATATAGAACTTCCTTCTAATGATAGCTTAAAATTATTAGCACCACAAAAAGAAAAAACAGGAATATTAACGCCTATGAAATATATATCAAACAATATTCAAATTTCTAAGCAAGAAAAATCTAATTATAAAAATAGATTTGTTCCCGCTGGTCAAACAACTCAATTAATAGTAGGAGCCACACCTGAGTCTGACCTTAAAATTATGAAATTATCTGAAAATTTATACAATAACTTTAAATTAAAACGTGTATACTATTCTGCATATGTTTCTATTAATAATGACTCTAATTTACCAAGCTTACAATCCCCTCCTCTACTCCGTGAAAATAGGCTTTATCAAGCTGATTGGTTGATTCGTTTTTATGGCTTTAAAATAGATGATTTATTAGATTCATCTCATCCAAACTTTAACAGTTTGTTAGATCCTAAATGTGAATGGGCAATTAGACATATAGAAAATTTTCCTATAGAAATAAATAAAGCAGACTATTATACATTACTTAAGGTTCCAGGAATTGGTGTAACCTCTGCAAAAAGAATTATAACTGCAAGGCAATCATTTAAGCTTACATTTGACAACTTAAAAGGCTTAGGTATTGTACTAAAACGCGCCAGATATTTCATTACTTGCAATGGCAAATATTATGATAATATAACTAAATTTAATAAAAACTTTATATCAGAAAATATAATATTTTACGAAAGGCTATCCACATCTCTTGCTCATGGTGTGCAAATGTCTTTATTTGATAATAATGAAGAATACAAAACTGAACTTTTCAATAATACTCTTCCAAATAAAATAGATAAAATTAAATGCTTAACAGCCAATTTATAATTTAATAAAAAGGAGTCTTAACTATGACAAATTTTAACAATTTACCTATCATTTATTTATATGATGGTACATTTGAAGGATTATTAACTATAGTTTTTGATTGTTATATTTCAAAACAAATTCCTTTAGATATTATAAATAAAAATAATTATATACCAAATATTTTGGATAGATTTGAAATTATAAATACAAATTATAATAAATCGGAAAGAATTTTTAATGGTATTTCCAAAAACATTTCATATAATGTTTTATATAATAGTTACTATGCTTTTTTATCTGAAGATAATAAAAAAGAAGTAAACATTTTAAAATACTTATTGTATGGATTTTTGATTGGTCCAAAAATAGATTCAATGCTTTCTATAGATTTTGTTTTTAAAGTTTACTCACTTAGAAAAAAAATGCTATCTGAATCTCACAAATTAAAAGGATTACTTCGATTTACAAAAATAAATGATAATTTATTTTATAGTTCAATACATCCAACTAACAATGTATTAGAAAACTTAGGACATCACTTTATGAAAAGATTATCTACACAAAATTTTATAATACATGACAAAATTAGAAATAATGCCTTTTTATATAATACAAAAGACTATGAAATAATTAATGCTTCTTTATTAAAAGTTCCTGAAATTTCCGAAGAAGAAAAAAAATACCAAGAGCTATGGAAAACATTCTTTAAAACAATAGCTATAAAAGAAAGAACAAATCCTAAAGTTCAAATGCAATTTATGCCAAAGAAATACTGGAAAGATTTAATAGAATTTGATATCAATCCTACTTCACATAATACTTGATTTTTTTACAAAATAACTACCAATTTGATAGTTATTTTTTCTATATTTTATATAATTAATATTTACTTGTATATTTATTATTTTTTTGCAAATAATAAGAACTACATAGTTTAAATCAATGTTTTAGTTTCTGTGAAACATAACTTATAAATGCTATATTCAAATTAGTTTACATACCTTATGGTTAAAAAATTTTGAAAGGAATGATTTTATGGCTATTGATTATAGTGTTATAGGTAGTAGAATTAAAAAAGCTAGAAAAGCAAAAAATATGACTCAAGAAGATTTATCAGAGAAAATTGATGTTTCTATTGCTTTTCTAAGTAGAATTGAAAGAGGATCTTCACAAATAAATTTAAAAAGATTAAGTCAAATTTGTGAAATTTTAGACATTACTGAAGGTGAAATATTAAATGGTGCCTCTAATAATTCTATTAAATATTTAAATTCAGAATTTAGTGAATTACTAAAAAGCTGTGATTCTAAAAAGCAAAAATTAATTTATGAAATTGCTAAAGTTATTGCTGAAGAAAATAATTAATATTTTTTGAACGATAAGTATATTTATACTTATCGTTTTCTGTAAATTTTAACCTTTACATGCTATATTGTTTAAAAAGGAAGGTTGATAATATGGCTGTAGATTTTAGTATTATTGGGAAACGTATAAAAGATGCTAGAAAGAAAAAAGGTTTTACCCAAGAAAAATTAGTTGAAAAAATGGGTGTATCTATCGCCTACTTAAGCAAAGTAGAAACAGGTAGAATTCATATAAATTTAGAAAGACTATCTCAGATTTGTGGCATTTTAGATATTACAGAAGGTGAAATTTTAAATGGTGTTTCAAATAGTTCTTCTAAATATTTAAATGATGAATTTAATGAATTACTAAGAACTTGCTCATCTAAAAAGCAAAAACTAATTTACAATGTTGCCAAGGTTATTGCAAATGGAGAATAAAAGTTTCTTTATTCTTTTTTCATTATTTCCAAAATCTCCTCATCATTTTAATTATCTAGAAATAACATCCAATTTTCACACAAAAAACATTGAAAATAAAGTCGTTTTATGGTACTATAATAATTGAGAATAAGAAGTATAAATTACTTATAATTTATAAATAATATAGAAGGAGGATTTATTATTATGGATTTCAAACAATGGGAAGGATTTAATACTCTTGGAGAATGGACAAAAGAAATCGATGTTAGAGGTTTCATTCAAGCAAACTATACTCCATATGATGGAGATGATTCTTTCTTAAAAGAGCCAACGTTAAAGACTAAAAAACTATGGGATGAAGTATTAGAACTTTATAAAAAAGAAAGGGAAAATGGAGTACTAGATGTAGACACCAAAACTCCATCTGCAGTAAATGCATATGATGCGGGGTATATAAATAAAGAATTAGAGCAAATTGTAGGTCTTCAAACAGACTCACCTTTAAAAAGAGCAATTATGCCAAATGGTGGTATAAGAATTGTAGAAAAATCTTGTGAATCTTATGGTTATAAAGTAGATGAGGAAACAGATTATATATACAACAATTTAAGAAAAACTCATAATGATGGAGTTTTCTCAGTATAT
>CAYOBB010000025.1:0-10610 GCA_964402195.1 uncultured Clostridium sp.
TAGGTGCTTCTGATGATTTAAGTATGGGACAAAGTACTTTTATGGTTGAGATGATGTAAGTAGCAAATATATTAAAAGAAGCTACAAGTAGAAGTTTAGTTATTTTAGATGAAATAGGAAGAGGTACTTCTACTTATGATGGTTTAGCTATAGCGTGGTCTGTAGCTGAATATATAGCAGATAATGAAAAGATTGGTTGTAAAACATTATTTGCTACTCATTATCATGAACTTACTTCTTTAGAAGATGAAATAGATGGTGTGAAAAATTATCAAATTGCTGTTAAAGAAAAGGGAGAGGATATTATTTTTTTAAGAAAGATAATTCCTGGTGGAACAGATGAAAGTTATGGAATTCATGTAGCAAAACTTGCTGGAGCTCCTAGAAAGATGATTTCAAGAGCAAATGAAATATTAAAAACTCTTGAAAAGAAGGTTAGAGTAAAAGAAAAAGAGAATAAAAAACAAGTTGTAGGTCAACTAGATATGTATAATTATAAGTTAGCCGATGTAGCGAGTGAAATTGATAAAATTAATATTAATGAACTTACTCCGATAGACGCGTTAAATACTATTGTAAAAATAAAAGAAAAATTAAAATAAGGAGGAAATAAAAAATGAAATGTCCAAAATGTAGTCAAGAACTAAAGGAGGGTACAAAGTTTTGTACTAAATGTGGTGTGAATTTAGCGGAAGCACAAGAGGAGATGCTAGCAAAAAAAAGAGAGGAAGAAAACTTAAAAAGAATTGAACAAGAAAAATTAGAGGAAGCTAAAAGAAAAGAGGAAGAAGATAAGTTAAAACTTCAAGAATTAAGAGAAGAGGAAAAAACAAAAAATGATGAAAATTCAGGAGAAAAATCTAATGAAGTAGAACAAGAAAAAGAAGATGAATTTAAAGTAAAAAAAGAAGAGAAAGAACCAGAAAAAAATAAAAAAACAAAAAAGAAAAAGGGTTTTTTTAGAAAATTACTAGATAAGATAATATTAATAATTATTATTGCTGCGATTTTGATTGGCGGAGTTTACTATTTATATAAAGAAGAATTACTTCCTGATTTTATTTCAGACCAGATAGAAGAGTTGGTTGAAAAATTTAATTTTGTAAAAGAAAACACTGATAAGCTAGAATATAAAGAAGCAGAAAAAAAGGATGAGGAAAAAATAGATTGGGAAGTAGAGCCTAGTATTGAAGCTGATGATATTATATCATTTAATGATATTTTATCTATTATAAAAAAAGATGGAAAGTTTGGATTAATTAGTAATGAAACTGGTAAAGTAGTTTTGGAGCCAAAATATGATTCGGTTTTAAATATAGAAAGATATAAAGTTAGTGAAGAGATGTCTACTGCTAAAGAAGGAATTGTTCTTCAAGAAGGAGATAAATATTATTCAGTTGATTCAAAATATCAAAAGGCTGATGAAGTATATGTAATAGGAAGTGAAGGTGAACCAGAATATTATTATGATCATAATGATGAAGTTGTTTATGAATCTATATTAGGTTGTGAGAAATATACTCCAGTTTCTGAGAGCAGTTTAAATGGTAAATCTAAACTTAGTGTTTGTACAAATTTAGATATTGTTACTATTGATGGAAGAAGTGCTAAAGATGATGATTTAACTAAAGAAGGATTTGAAATAGATTTTGATAAAACAAAAATTTATGATAAAGGTTATTTTGATGTTACGACAGGTAAACTTATAATTAATTGTGATTATGAGGAAGCAGAAGAATTTTCAGAAGGTTATGCTGCAGTAAAAAAAGAAGGAAAAGCTGGATTTATAGATGAAAATGGTGAAACTGTTGTAGAGTTTTATTTTGAAAATACTAGAAGTATTCATAATGGTTTAGCATGGGTTAAAAAAGATGGTAAATGGGGACTAGTAAAAATAGACACTCCTAAAAAGACTGAGAAAGTTGAAATATCTACTGTAAAATCATTAGAAGAGTATTTTGGAAAAGATATAACAACTGTTGCATCTGAATTATCTTTGTCAGATGCTCATGCAACTGATGGTACAGAGTATAGTAATAGTGAGGTAATTATCTCTTCAGATTATGGTGAAAATAAAATTAATTTTATTAGTTTAATGGGAGGTTCTAATTATTCAGTATATGGGGTATCTATAGATATGGCATTTTCAGAGTTTGATGTTGCATTGAAGAAAAATGGGTATTCTCAAGATTATGCCAAAAGCAATAATAATACTGATTATTATTATTATATAGATAAAGATGGAAATACTTTGTCTATAACATGTAATGCTAATTCAGATAAAGTCAAATCAGTTTCTGTATGGAAAAATTAAGCAAATTCGACAAAACTGACATTATAATTTAGTGGTCACAAAGTGTGACCACTAAATTATAATTCAATTTTAGGATGATATCTTTCTAACCACATATTAACTTGACAAAGATAGGCCATAAGCTGTGGGCCAGTCATTAATTGACCAAACCATGGTCTTGCAAATGCTTTTCCACTAGTTTCTAAAATCTCATTTATATATTTTTCATTTAATATATTTTTTATAGGGCTATCCTTTTTATTCATGATTTCTGTAAGCATTGTTTTAACTTTAGAAAGATAATTTGGATTATGAGTTTTAGGATAAGGACTTTTTTTACGATTTACTATTTCATCTGGTAATAAATCTTTTACTACATGTCTAAGTAATCCTTTTTCTCGACCTTCTAATGCTTTCATTTCCCAAGGTATATTCCACATATATTCTACTAAACGATAATCACAAAATGGAACTCTTACTTCTAGTCCATTTGACATTGACATTCTATCAGTTCTATCTAAAAGTGTTTGCATAAACCAATTTAAGGTTAAATAAGATATTTTTCTTTTTTCCTTTGTTTCGTCAGAATCCGTATCTAAAAATTCAATTTCTGATAAACTTTGCTTATATCTGCAATCAATGTAATCTTTTAAATCTAGCTTAGATGAAATTTGAGGATTTAATAAATTTTGTCTTTCTGATATTGCAATTGACCAAGGAAAAGTATTACTATTTAAAGCATCTTCACGGAAAAACCAAGGATATCCTGCAAATATTTCATCTGAACATTCTCCAGAGAGTACAACTGTAATATCTTTTTTTATTTCCCTGCAAAATAATTGAAAAGAAGAATCAACGTCAGCCATTCCCGGGATATCTCTTGCTATCATAGCATCTTTTAGATAATTACTAAGTTCTGGAGTATCTAATACAATTTTATGATGTTCTGTATTAAATGTTTTTACCATTAAGTCTATATAGTAATTATCCGAATTTGGTTGAAAATCTGACTTGTGGAAATTTATATCATTATCGACATAGTCTACAGAAAACGTTTTTGGAGCTGGTAAACCGCTTTTCTTACAATAGTTACTTGCGTAAGCAGTTATTATACTAGAATCTAATCCACCAGATAGCATTAGTCCAAGAGGAACGTCAGAAACTAATTGCCTTTTTATAGCATCATCTAATAAGAATTTAATTTTTTCACAAGTAGTATTAAAATTATCTTTATGTTCTTCTGATTTTAGTTTCCAGTAACGTTCCATTTTAAATCCATATTTGTCAAATACACCGAAGTATCCTGGTTTTAATTCATAAATATCTTTAAAAACAGTAAGTCCAGGAGTATGAGCAGGACCAATTCCAATTAACTCCGAAATACCTAGTTCATCGATGGCAGGAGAAATTTCAGGATGTTCTAAAATGGCTTTTAATTCTGAAGCGAAAATAAAGTTGTTATTTTTAAAAGTATAAAAGAAGGGTTTTATACCAAAATGATCTCTAGCAATAAATAATTCTTTCTTTTTAGAATCCCAAATGGCAAAAGCAAATATTCCATTTAAATGTTTTACTACATCATATCCATAATGAATATATGATTTTAATAAAATCTCTGTATCACAATGCCCATTGAAAGAAAAACCATTTTCTAGAAGTGTTTCTTTAAGTTCTATTGTATTATAAATTTGACCATTATATATAATCGTATAAGTATTATCATGAAAAGTAGCTGACATTGGCTGTTTTCCACCTTTAGGGTCAATTACTATTAAACGTTTATGTCCAAAATTTACATTATTTTCAAAGTAATATCCATCTTCATCAGGTCCACGATTTCCTAAAGTATTGTTCATGTTTCGTATTATATGATAATCATTAGAAATATTTTTATTGTAGTTTACAATTCCTACAATTCCACACATATATTTTAACCTCCTTAATTTAATTAATAATTGTATATATTAAGATATGTATTGGCACATGGCGATGTGCTTCTAAGTATAAGTCTTTATTAATATATGAAATAACTTGTAGAAATAATACAAAAAATCTATGGACGTTCTTGAAATTTTTAAAGGCGTCCATAGATTTTTTTAATTTTTTAATGTGTTGTGTATTGCTGATTGAGCATTTTTATAAAGATTACATATCTCACAGTCATAGCAAAATTCTATACGATTTTCAAATATCAATTTAAGAGTAGTAATAAATTCATCTTCTTTATCTAATATATGAATAAATATCTTCGTAGGTAATAGATTTAAAATTGTATTTAAAGCATAGTCATTAGATGAAAAAGAAATATCTGATAGATATTTAGCAGTAAAAATATCGGTATCAGTATCAATAATTTCTTTATTTTCATCAAGCAATACTGTTTCATTGTTTAAATAAATAAGATGGATAGTAGAACAATTAGATGGCTTCGTTTTAACATATGTTTTTAGTAAATTTACGAATTCTAAGTATTCTCGTTTAATTAGAAAACTGTTGACAGATAAATCAATTATATAGTCTATAATATCCATATAGTCTTTTAATCTGAAATTGACAAAACCATCTAAAATCATTGATTTATTTTCTAATAAATAATTATATACTGAAATATATATTAATTCTGATTTACATTTTTGATCATCGGATTCTATAAGTGATTTAGCTATTTTAAGTATTTCTGATTGTTCTTGTTTTGAAAAATAGAAGTAGTTTGTGTATAGAACTTTTTTTAGAAGATTTTTTTCATAGAAGTTAGTAATAGTATTAGTAATAAGTAAAGCAAGTTGTTCATAAAATTTAATATATGAATTACCATTATAGTGAATAATAATATTAGTATAAATTTTAAAATCACGTTTTGAAAAACGAAGAGAGTCTATTTTTAATTTTTCTAATTTATCTAAAATAAAATCAGTAATTTTATCATCGTTTAATTTTAAGCAGAATGAATACATACTGGCCTCCTAATAGTAATATTATTTGCCTATGTAAATATTTTATTCAATTAATAAGTAATTTGTTAATATACATAAAGACGGAGATTTTATATATAGCATTGTTTAGTTGTAAGCTGCTATATAAAATCTTCGTCCTTATATGTATGCAAATTTTAAATTTATTTATATATTCTATAATCAATATCATGGAATATATAGTCTTGCTTATAAATTGTATCTATGAATTTTTCATCAATATTATTATTTTTTATTTGATAGTATAATTTGGTGAATCTACCTATATGTTCTTTAATTCTTTTTTTAGCATAGTCTACCATTGTTCCATTTGTGATTATAAATAACCAATCACTACTTTGAGCCAATAATAATTCTCTAGCACATTGGTCTAATGCTTTTTTTCTTAATCCTTCATTTTCATTAGGGTAAAGATATGCAAGTTCGACCATTCTGTCTCCTGCTTTATGAAGATGTCTGTGAACATAATCATTAGTAGGGTTAAGCCATACTTCACTATATCCATTTGCACCCCAACTAGAACGGCAAGGAGTAGACTCTTGTATATTAGGATGTCTATCTATATAGTCTCCTGGTGTTATTAAAGAAAAATTACAATCATCATAATAGATTTTTTTAAATAATATATATAGCCAATATGGGCCTTCATACCACCAGTGTCCATATAATTCGGCGTCATATGGACAAACTACAATAGGGGGAACATCCATAAATGAAGATAGGTTTTCAATTTGTGCTGTTCTACAATCTAGAAAGTGACCAGCTTGTTTTTCAGCAGTATCCATAGCCCATCTAGGATTATAATAATCTTTTTCGCCATCTTTTGATGTTATTCTATAGTATTTAATTCCTGTATGTACACGAGCTCCGTTAGAAGCTATATAAGGCTTTATATAATCATAGTCTACATCGTAACCAATATCTCTATAATATTCACGATAATTATAATCACCAGGATATCCAATAATTGAACTCCAAACTTGTTTAGAAGATTCTATATCTCTACCGAAAGCTGTAACACCTTTTGGAGAGACAATTGGTGCGAAAGTTCCATAAATAGGAGCAGGATTTGCGTATAGAATGCCATGTGATTCAGTAATAATATATTCAATTCCAAATTCTTTTAAATATTCATCTGCTTCAGGAATATAACCACATTCAGGAAGCCAAATTCCTCTAGGATTTCTTCCAAAAAATCTTTTATATGTTTGAACTCCAACTCCAATTTGAGCTTTTACTGTTTGAGGCGTTACATAAAGGATAGGGAAGTATCCATGTGTTGCTCCGGCAAGTTATGATTTCTAGAAATCCAGCATCTTGAAAATGTTTAAATGCATTTATTAAGTTACAATTATAAATATCTTTAAAAACGTGTAAATCATTAGAATATCTATCTAAATAATAATGTGATAATTTATTTAATCTTTCATCATATGTAGTTCTTTTTACTTCTTTTTCACAAAGTTCAATATGTTTTTTTAAATATTTTATATATCTATTTTGTAATAATTTATTATCTAACATGTATAAAAGAGGAGGAGTAATAGTCATTGTTAATCTGAATTTAACTCCTTCTTCTTCTAACTTCTTAAAATTTAATAATAGAGGAATATATGTTTCTGAAATTGCTTCAAATAGCCATTGTTCCTCTAAATAATCTTCACTTTCAGGATGATGAATGAAAGGTAAGTGTGCATGAAGTATAAAAGTTACATATCCTTTATTTTTATTCATAATAGTTCTCCTCGTTTATCTAAATGTAGAAGTAGGATTACCAGACCCCGGATTCTTCAAGTTATCAACAAAAAAATCGATTTTTTCTACTTGATATATATTTTGGTATAATTCGTAAAAATTAGTTAATTTATTTTCAATTAAAATATTCGAAATATTTTTAATAGAGGTCGCACCAGTTTTTACATTTTTGTATTTGATTTCAGGTTTTATTTCTTCAAATAGGACATGATCATTTGGCATTACAAGATTATTTGAATTTGTAATATAAATAAAATTATTTTCAGGAATGTGTAATTCGGGATTTTTTTTGGCATATTCTTTAAATCTTCTACCAAGTTCAATGTTGTATTCGCAATTTGCATCATCAATATTTAAATACCAGCTATTTGCAAAGTCATTGATAGCTACTTCAGTAGTATAATTTTTTGTTTTATTATGAATAATTAAAACAGGGTAAGTGTCGTTAAAGAAATATTCACCATATTGTGTAATATAGTTATTCCTATCAGAATCTGATATATCCCAATATACAAATAAAACTTTTGGAGTTTGAGCCAAAATTTTTATAACAGTTTCATTATATCTATAAGGCAAATCATAATATTCTAAAATTTGAATAGTTTTTTCTACTTTTTTTCTTGTTCCTTTTTTTGCTTTAGTAGTACTTTTTACGTTTTTGTTTTTTGATAAAGTAGCTTTTTCAGATTCTTTTGTAGTAGATACAGTTTTCTTTTTAGAAGATACTGCAGAAACTTTTGATTTACTTGTTTTAGAAACGGATTTTTTATTAGCAGCCTTTTTAGTAGTAGCAGTAGTAGTTCTTTTTGTTTTATTTTTGGTAGTAGTAATTTTTTCTGCTTTTGGTTTAGTTTTTTTAGTAGGCATACTTTTTCCTCCTTTGTAAAATATATTATTAATATAATATATATAATTTTAAATAATTACAAGAGATAAACAGAGAAAAAAATATTTTTTGGTAAAAAAATGATTTTTTTGCAAAATTATATTTACTTTTATATTTTTATTATATAAAATAAAATGTAGATGAACTAAAGAGAAGAAAATTGAAAGGGGTAAATAAATGAAAATATTAATGTTGTCATGGGAATATCCACCAAGAATTGTTGGAGGAATTTCTAGAGTAGTACACGATTTATCACATAGATTAATTAAAGATGGACATGAAGTAACAGTTGTTACTTATAAGGATGGAGATGCACCTTATTATGAAAATGATAAAGGAGTTCAAGTATATAGAGTTGATAACTATATGATTACCCCAAATAGTTTTATAGATTGGATAATGCAACTAAATTTTAATTTGATAGCTAAAGCTACTGAATTAATTGCAGGTGGAGAAAAATTTGATGTAATACATGCACATGATTGGTTAGTTGCGTATTCGGCTAAATCACTTAAAAATTCTTTTGGTATTCCAATAGTTGCTACAATACATGCTACAGAAGCTGGAAGAAATAGTGGAATCCATGATGAAGTTCAAAGATATATAAATGACACAGAATGGATGCTTACTTATGAAGCTACAGAAGTAATTGTTAATAGTAATTATATGAAGTGTGAATTACAGAGATTGTTTGGTTTACCTTTTGAAAAAATAAATGTAGTACCAAATCGGGATAACTCAGACTAATTTTGCAGGAATAGAAAGAGATTATGATTTTAGAAGAAAGTTTGCTGCAGATAATGAAAAAATAATACTTTTCTCAGGAAGATTAGTGTATGAAAAAGGAATACAAAATTTAATAGCTGCTATGCCAAAGATATTAAATGGATACCATGATGCAAAACTAATTATTGCTGGTAGAGGTGGAATGCTAGATGAATTAAAGGCGCAAGTTGATTATTTGGGTATTTCTAATAAAGTGTATTTTACTGGATATTTAGATCATAAATCTTTATGTAAAATGTATAAATGTGCTGATGTTTCAGTTTTTCCAAGTACTTATGAACCTTTTGGAATTGTTGCACTAGAAGCAATGCTTGCAGAAGTTCCTGTTGTGGTTTCAGATGTGGGTGGGTTAAATGAAATAGTACAGCATAGTGTAAATGGAATGAAAAGTTATGCTGGAAATGCAAATTCTTTAGCAGATTCTATTTTATCATTACTATATGATAAAAAATTATGTAGTAATATTGTAAAACAAGCAAAAATTGATGTTAAAAATAAATATAATTGGACGAAAATTGCTCAAGATACTCATTTTATTTATCAAAAAGCTATTTGTCAAACTATGGCTGAAAAACAGGCACATCAAATAGAGCAGGAAAAAGCTAAAAAAGCAAAAAGGGCAAAAAATTCAGAAGGAGAGATTACAAATTTACTTGGATTCAAGAAAAGACAAGCTTATGCATAATTAGCTATTGCGTAGAAAATTTATTTGAAAATTCAGAATAATCAGTCATTGTCCAATTTTCAAATAATATTCAGATATAATTTTAAAGAAGGATGTAAGTTTATGAATGTTTATGATGATGTAAATAATTTAGCTAGGTCGTTAAAAGAAAGTAAAGAATATAAAGAGTATAAAGCTTCTAAGGATGAAATAAGACAAAATCCTGAACTTAAAGACAAAATAGATGAATTTGAGAAAATTAGATATGAAGAGCAAGTTTTAGCACTTCAAGGAGAAAAACAATCAGAAGAAAAAATAAAAAAATTACAAGAACTTTATACAATATTGGTACAGAATCCAAAAGTGAAAGACTACTTTGATAAAGAAGTAAGATTTAATGTTATGATTGCAGATGTAAACAGAATTATTGGTGATGCTATAAAAGATGTATTGAAATAAAAAAGTGTTGACATACTAAAATTTAGCACTTATAATACAGCTAGAATACTGAAAGGGACAAGGAATATGCAAAATCTATGTTTTTCTAATAAAGAATATAATAACTTAGCGGATTCAGAGTTAATTGATATAATTAGGGCTGGAGATAAGAATGCTCTAAATTATTTATTAGAGAAATATACCAATATTGTTAATATGAAAGTTGGAAAGTACTTTATAGTTGGAGCGGAGAGAGAAGATATTATGCAAGAGGGGTTAATAGGATTATATAAAGCAATTAAATGTTTTAACTCTGAGAAACAGAGTTCGTTTAAAACATTTGCAAATTTGTGTATAGAAAGACAACTTCAAACTGCAATAAAATCTTCTACGAGACAAAAACATATGCCACTTAATTCATATGTATCACTTAATTCAGAAGCATATGATGAAAATGATGATACATCACTTCTAGAAGTTTTAAATCTTAATACAGTAGAAGATCCATTAGATACGATAACTAAAAAAGAGTATTATGATACGATAGAAGATAAAATTGATAAAAATTTAAGTGATTTTGAAAAGCAAGTTTTACATAGATATACTAATGGAGATTCATATGTTGAAATAGCTCAAAGATTAAATTCTCCTGTTAAATCGGTAGACAATGCGATACAAAGAATTAGAAAAAAAGCTATGAAAAATATTTTAAATGAAAAATAGAAAAATCATTTTAATGCTTTCATAGCTCAGTAGGTAGAGCACATCCGTGGTAAGGATGAGGTCGCCAGTTCGATTCTGGCTGGAAGCTCCAAT
>CAYOBB010000026.1:0-10521 GCA_964402195.1 uncultured Clostridium sp.
CGTGGCATGTATTTCGCACTTGCTTCAAAGAATAACTTAGCAAAATGCTTTTCTTACTACAACAACAAGTGCTATAAGTAAGGCTACTGCGATAGCAGTTACAAGTATTAAACAAAAAATAATATTTAAATGAATAATAAACAGGTGTTATTTATTCCAATATCGCATCGCCTCTTCTCTTAAGTAGGATAAACGATTGCACCATACTCTGCTTTCTCTTTCCCTTGTAAAAGTATACTTACTTTTCTACCAAAAATCAAGAGAATATAAAATATTTTTAAACTATTTGAAATTATAAAATACAGGATATATAACATAAAAGATTAAAAAAAGGAGTATAAAATGAATATAAATAAAAAGATTGCAGAAGAATTAAATATAAAAATATTACAAGTAGAAGCCACAATAAAATTAATAGATGATGGAAATACAATTCCATTTATTGCACGTTATAGAAAAGAAGTAACAGGAAATTTAAGTGATAAATCTTAAGAGAATTTGAATATTTAAGAAATCTAGAAAATAGAAAAGAAGAGATAATAAGATTAATCGATGAGCAAGGAAAGCTAACAGATGAGATAAAATTATCTATAGAAAAAGCAGAAAAGTTATTAACAAAATTAGAATATACTGTGGAAAACATTTTAGAAAAAGAAATTATTGCAAATAAAATAAGATTAAAAAAAATAAATATAAAAGAAATGTCTAAAGAATTAGAAATAGGTGAACTTACATTAAAAGACATAATAGAAGAAATATCTAAACCAGGAAGAGATATAAGAGAAGATATGCCAAGACCAATACTAAGAAGTGATGTATTAAAATTTGAAGACTTAAAAGAAGATATGATTTTAACAGGAACAGTAAGAAATGTCACAGATTTTGGAGCATTTGTAGATATAGGAGTAAAACACGACGTACTAGTACACATTTCAGAGCTTAGTAATAAATTTGTAAAAAATCCATCAGAAATAGTATCAGTAGAAGATATAGTAAAAGTTAAAGTAATAGAAATAGATAAAGAAAGACAAAAGGTAAGTTTATCAATGTAATTTCATCGATTATTACAAAATTATAAGATTTTTTCAAGGCTTATCGCTAATAACGTAGGTACGAACTAGTTCGATTATACAAGGCATGTGGTAAGCCTTTGAAGTTTTTGACTATATAAGAAAATACAAGTTTTATTTAATATTTATCTTGTATTTCTTTTATTTTTTCATAATTATTTTCTAGTATATCCAAAAATGCACTAGCAACTTTAGGATCAAATTGAGCTCCAGAACATTTTCTTATTTCTTCTTTTACAACATCTAAAGGTAAGGCATCACGGTAAGAACGTTTAGATGTCATAGCATCAAAAGTATCTGCTACAGCAGTGATTCTAGCTAGAAGCGGAATATTTTCCCCTGCTAACATTTTAGGATAACCTTTACCATCAAATCTTTCATGATGATGAAGAACTATAGGTATAATATCTTTAAAAATAGTAGCGTTAGATAAAATATGAGTACCAATAGAAGGGTGATTCTTTATCTCTGAATACTCCTCATCAGTTAATTTTTGTTCTTTTAAAAGAATAGAATCAGGAATCCCAATTTTACCAATATCATGGAATAAACCACCAATTTGTAAAGTTTTCAAATCCTGCTCAGATAATCCTAATTTTTCTCCGAATAAGAACAGAATATTGGGATACACGATCAGAATGACCTCTTGTATAAAAATCTTTAGCCTCTACTGTATAGCGGAGCGTTTCGATACTTTCTAAATAAGATTTTTCTAATAATTCTTTTGACTCAGTTAATTCTAAATTCATCTTTTTGATTAAATTCATTTGTTCAATTGATTTAATTCCAGATTCAATTAAAAGTAAAAGTTGATCGAATTTATCACTTTTCTCACAATAACCTTGAATATCAAGTTTTTTAATTGTTTGCAATGGAGGAGCTAAATCTTTATGACCTGTCAAGAGTAATATGTATAATTCCTTATTAAATTTTCTTATTTCCTCAACGACTTTATCACCATGAACAGGAGACATAATAAAATCAAGAAGAAGTAAATCAAAATGTTCATTTCTAATTCTCTCAATAGCTTCTAGAGGATCAGTAACACCTGTAAGAGAATATCCAGAACGTCTTAAATAAACAGATAAAGAATCGATAATACCAATTTCATCATCAACTGCTATAATCTTATATTTAGAATTTTCATTTGATTTTTCATTTAATCTCATAATTTCACATCCTTTATTATTTTTTATTATTAATAATATTTAAGTAGGGGCGAGCCTTGCGTCCGCCCAAAATACAATAAATCTATTTATTAATAGGAATAATAATATTAAAAGTAGTTCCCATATCTTTTTCAGAAGTATAAGTAATATTTCCCTGGAAATGAGCCTTGATATTAGAATAAGACATAAAAAGTCCAAGTCCAGTTCCAGCTTTACCTTTTGTTGTTACCATTTCCTTAAATAATTTATCTTTTACACTATCTGGAAGACCACATCCATAATCTTTTACACTAATTACAATAGTATTATCCCTTAAATCTGCGGTTAAGTCAATATTAGAATTTGGCTTTCCATTATAAGCTTGTATAGAGTTTGAAATCATATTATTAATAATCTGAACTAAACTATTAATATTTCCCGTTATTGATACAGTGTCTAATACATTATTTTGTATATTAAGATTAGTTAAAGAACTTTTTAATTCATAACGCATTAAAATATCAATTTGTTTAAATAGCTCAGTAACAGTAAAAGAGAATACTTGATTTTCTGAGAAAGTAACAGCTTGTCCTTTTACTGCAGTAATTACATCTGACATATATGAAGTATGTGTTTTAATTTTATCAACCCAAGATTCAATATCACTAGCTATAGCATGGAAATCTTCATCAGTAACTACAGGATTTCCAATAGAACGGTCAAGTTCATTTTTTAAATCATGTATCCCTTCGGCAGCGCCAGAGATTGACATTATAGGAGTTTTTAAATTATGAGCAATACCACCAATCATTTGCCCTAGAGAAGCAAGACGTTCACGCTCGACAAGTAAGTCTTGACTAGAATATATTTTATTTATATTTTGAACTGTTAATTTTTGTATATCATTAAAAGCTGATATTAAACTACCAAATTCGTCGTTAGAAGTTATAGCTAAATCATTCTTTAAATCTAAATTATTTCTATTTAATAATTCTATATCTTCAAATCTTTTTGTAATTAATTGTATCTGTTTAGATAATGATAGGATAATAAAGATAAGTACAGAAGATATAATAATTAATAACAAAAAGCAAATTAATAATAAAACTAATAAGAAATTTGCTGAAGAAGTATCATATTTAATACCTACAAAATATTTAGTTCCATTTATATCAAATCTTTTAGCAATTCCCTCTGAATCGATACAATAATAATCATATGTTCTTCCATCTTGTTCTAAAGAATTCTCAAGTGTATATTTAACAAAAAACTCAGATAAAGGTTGATTATTAGAACACTCATAAGAGCCATCTTCTTTAATAATAAACTTTATATGTGAGTTATTAAATAGTGAAAAATCATCTAATAAATTTTTTAAATCACTGTAATCATTAATTTCTTTTCCAGAAAGATATAAATTTAGAAAATCAGAATAATTATCAAAATAAATATTACCTTTTTCTTTAGTATGCGTATTATAAGCAATTAACGAAGTAAAAATTAAAGAAACAATAATTAAAGGCAAAGTCTGAAGTAATATTTTTAAGCTAAGTGGTATTCTAATTGTTTTTTTAGGAGAAATATAATTAAAAGTATTACTATACTGATTATGTAGTTCAGTAAGAATATTTTTAAAAATTCTTTCAGAAAAAACAAAAGCGAGTACAGATGCAATAGTAAAGAATAATATTATTGATAAAGAAATCTTTATTACAACAGTAAAATTATTATTCATAAATAACAATAATGCAGGTATCAAGACGGAAGGAGTCAATGTATTAAATAAATAAATTATAAAAGGCGTATTCAAACATTTTTGCTTTATATTTGTCAAATATGAATTTATTTTATTAGAATCTTTAGAAGAAGATAGTTTTTTTAGCCAAAAGTTAATTGCAAGTAAATTTTTTATTAGAACAATCGTTGTAAGAGAAAGACCAATAAAAATTAAAAAAGCAGACTGCTGACTATATGTAAAGGTATCTATATCAATTTGAAATTGATTGTTTATACTATTAGGTGGATAGTTTAAAATAATAGGTAAAAACAAATAAAAAAATCCAATAATAGTTATATTAATTACAATGTAAAAAAGGAAAATTTTAATTAATTGTCTTCTAAAAAATTTCATTATATAAAGCTCCTATTTTATAAAAATTTTTTTAGATATTTTTGTAAATATTCTGAATCGATTTTAGGCCAATGTAAATTTAACTTATCTAATATATCTAAAGTAAAATCTGAAGAGATACTTTGTGAAAAATCACCTAATACAAAGTGATTAGTCAAATCATTTATAATTCCTAATAAGTCGCTATTTTTTTCACTATTTCTTATTAAATCATCAAATAAATTATCATCAACTAATTCTACATTAATACCACAAGACTTTAAATCTGTAAATAATTGTTTTAGAGAAATTTCATTATTATTAGAAATATGAAAAACTTTATTTAAATTAGATTTATATTCTAATAATCTAACAATAAAATATGAACAAATATCTACAGGACTAAAATCAAACATAGAATTAGCTAAACTTTTTGGTGCTTTTCCAAGTTTGGCAAATGAAAGAATCCTACTTAAGAAAGCATTATTATTGTAATTATATTGGAATAGTCCATCACTATATCTACCAGTTATATTTCCTAATCTAAACACAGTAGCAGATAATGATCCATTATTAATAGAATCAAGTATTAATGATTCTGAAATTAATTTTGTATGTATATAAATATTATCAATATAATTTTGACCAATATATAGTGAATTTTCATTAAAAGTTTTTGTAAGTTTATTTCCAAAAGGATAAGCTATTGACATTGTAGAGATGTAATTTAAATGTATATTAAACTTAGTACAAAAATCTATAATATTTTTAGTTCCATTTATATTAATCTTATTAAATAATTCCTCATCACCATAATGACTTACTAAAGCTGCTGAATGTATAACTATATCAATCTTAAGACCTAGATTTAAATAATCAGAAGAAGTCATTGCTAAATTTTCATCTATAATATTTCCATCAACAACAAAAATTCTTTTATTAATTAAAGATGATAAGTCTTCTGAAAAATAAAAATTTAATTTTTCAATCAATCTATCTAAGGGATTTTTAGAATTTTTCTCCCTAACCAAGCAGTATACATTATAATTGGAATTTTTTAATAATTCATAAAGAATATGTATACCTAAAAATCCAGTGGCACCAGTTAATAAAATGTTATTAATATCTAATTTCTCATCTGAAAAATCATGGTCAAAATTATAAATTAATTCTTCGGATAATTCTTTTTTAGTAGATACTGGATTTTGAATATGGTCAGAAATATTTTTTATAGTTTTATATTTATAAATATCTTGAATATTTAAAATATAATTCTTTTTTAATAGAGCTATAGTAATATTCATAAGAGTTAATGAATCTGCTCCAATGTCTAGAATATTATCATTTATACTTAAATTTTTAATACCTAAGGAATTTTCTATAATATTTTTTAAAACTTTTTCAAAATTATTTCTAGGTTTCTCAAAATCACTACCAGTTTCAATAGATAAATCTAATGAATCTAAATATTTTCTATCAACTTTACCATTTACATTAAGAGGCATTTTGTCAATTTGTAAATAAAAATTTGGTATCATATAAGAAGGTAGAAGAGGGGATAAGTAGTTTTTTAAGTCAGAGATATTAATGTTTTCATTAGAAACAATATATGCAACTAATAAGGTATCTTTATTATTAATTTGTCTAGGCAATACTACACACTTTGAAATATTACCATATCCTAGTATCTTTTCTTCTATTTCACACAATTCAACACGAAAACCACGAATTTTAACTTGATTATCTATTCTACCACAATAAATAAGCTCATTAGATTTATTCCAATATGCACTATCTGCTGATGAATATAAAATCTCATTTTGATTATAAGGGTTAACTATAAATTTTTCTTTATTTAAATCAGGTCTATTTAAATATCCTTTACATAGTCCATCACCAGCGACAAACATTTCTCCTTCGCAGAAATAAGGTAACATTTTTAAATCCCTATCCAATACATATACTTTTAGAGTAGGTATAGGAATTCCTATCATTGAATCAGAAGAATTAAAATCGTTTCCAGAAAGCTCTTTAAAAGTAACATGTACAGTAGTTTCTGTAATACCATACATATTTATAAATTTAGTATTAGGATATTTATTTTTCCACTTTACAATTAAAGAAGGTTTTAAAGCCTCTCCACCAAAAATAATATATCTCAAATTTAAATTATTGTTAGATAGACAAAGCTCGTAATCTTGCAAATTATAAAAATAAGTAGGAGTTTGATTTAATATAGTTACATTTTCGTTCCTTAAAAGCTCAAGAAAAGAAACTGGATTTTTTGCTGTTTTATCATCAACTAAAACTAAAGTACCACCATACAATAAAGCACCATATATTTCCCATACAGAGAAATCAAAAGCAACAGAATGAAACATTGTCCATACATCATTTTCATTAAAATCAAATAAAATTTTATCATTTTTTAGAAGTCTAACAACATTTTTATGAGAAATAAGAGCACCTTTAGGTGTACCAGTAGAACCAGAAGTATAAATAATATATAAATCATCTTCTGGATTTATTTTATAATTTAAATTACAGCAAGGTACATTATAAATATCAGTGTTAGATAAAGAAACATTCAATTTATCAATTTCTAAAGAAGAAAACATATCATCTTCTTCAATAAATAACAATAGTTTAGAATTGCTATCGTTTAGCATAAATTGAACACGACTTTCAGGATAAGACAAATTTATAGGTACATATGTAGCGCCACATTTTATAATTGCTAAAATAGAAATAATCATTTCAAAACTTTTATCCATTCGTAATGCAATTTTGTCACCAAGACCTACTTTTTTTTGAGTTAGAAAATGAGCCAAAGAATTAGCTTTATCATTTAATTCTTTATAAGTTAGATTATCACCATTAAGCAAAACAGCAATATTATCAGGAAATTTAATAACCTGTTCTTCAAACAAAGAAGTAACAGTAGCATATTTATCATAGTTAGCATCTATAAAATTATTTAGTAATATATTTTTTTCTTCCTCTGTAATGATTTCTATATCTTTTATTATAATACTGTTATTTTGTAAGACTGTGTTAATAATATGGATTAAGCGAAGATGTAAATCTATAATGTCTTCAGGTGAATATTTAGATAAATTATAGTCATATAAAATATTTAAACTACCTGTATCATCCATATCGGAAATATGAATATTAATTAAATTAGAGATTATGTTATTAGAAATCCAATTAGTATGATAAGATATTGATGAATGTGCTCTGTTATTTCTTACATTTTGATACGAAAGTAATACAGAATATAAGCTTGATAAAGAGTCATTTTTAGCTCTTAAATCGTTTAATAAATCTTGATAAGGATATTTTTGGTGGCGTAAAATTGACATAGATTCTCTAGCAATTTCTTTTGAAAATTCGCTAAAAGATAAAGACGAATCTAATGAAACAGCAAAAGGTAATGTGTTTACAAACATTCCTAATGTATTTTTTTCTTTGACGCCAGTTCTATTTAAAAAAGGGGCACCAATAATAAACCTATCTAAGCCAGTTGTTTTATATAAATATACAGATATAATGGACATGAAGAAATTAAATACAGAAATATTTTGTTCCTTACAATAATTATTAACTTTATTTATAAGAGATAAATCTAAAGTAAATTGTTTTCTTTCAGCAATACTACTAAAATCATCTTGATTTATATGTTTTTTAGAAGATGGAAAAGAGGCAATTTCAGGAATATATGAAAGCTTACTATTCCAAAATTCTTTATCTTTTAAATATTTATTACTTTGCTTATAAGAATTTTCAGATACAATATAATTAGTATATGAAAAAGTTCTTTGCTCCAAATCAGATTCTTCAAGCAAAGAAGAATAGTTGTCTATAATTTCATCAACCACAAGGCCTGCTGACCATGCATCAACAATAAGGTGATGTGCATTAAGAATAAAACCACCCTGATTGTTAGGTAATTTAAAAATTTTAAAGTCAAATAAATAAGAATCTATTAAAGTAAAAGGTGTATTTACCATTTCCTTTGCTAAATCTTCAAGTTCTTGAGTAGATTGTAAATCTACAAATTCTATATTATTTTCGTAATCTAATTCGTCAAAATTTAAAATTTTCTGATAAGGAGATGTTTTTTCAACATAAAATTTAGCTCTAAATATATCGTTAGATTCTATAAATTTTAAAATAGCCTTTCTAAATAGATTAAAGTTAACATTATCATCTACAAATAAATATGCTTCAATATTATTAATAGGCGTATTTTGATAAAACTGTTCAGTGTACCAAATTGATTTTTGTGGTCCAGTTAAATTATATTTTTCAACATCCATAATTTTTTATAATCTCCCGTATATTTATGTATTTTAAACATTATATAAAAAAAAAAAATAATTAGCTATGCTGTAATAAAAAAAATATATAAATGTAATAGAAAAGTAAATAAAACAGTATAAGATATATATAAAGGGAAAAAATAAATGAAATTATTAATTAAATCCAAAGGAGATTATATGTATACAGTAAACAAAAATAAAACGAAAAAAATAATATTATTATTTTCTATAATGATTATGGTATCATTATTTACAATATTAGCTTATACATTATATTTAGATAGTCATACTTATGAATATAATAAACAAGTAATTGGAACGAAATTATCTATGAACACAGAAAATCTAAGTGAGAATACTGAAACACAGAATGTGATTGAAAGTGCTACAAGTAGCGTAGTAGGAATTTCTAAATTGAAAAATAATGGAACGTCTATATTCTTGGAAAACAGCATAAGTAATTTAGGACTTGGAACAGGAGTATTAGTTTCTGAAAATGGATATATAGTTACAAATCAACATGTTTCTGGGGATAAATATAGTAATTGTTATATAACTTTAGAAAACGGATTAAATTATAGTGGTACTGTAGTATGGGCAGATAGCGATTTAGATTTGGCAATAATAAAAATTAATATGAAAGACCTTCCATATATAACATTAGGAGATTCAGATGAAGTTAAAGTTGGGGAAAATGTATACGCAATTGGGAATCCAATAGGATATGAATTTCAAAGAACAGTTACATCAGGGATAATTAGCGGAAATAAGAGAACGATAAAAATACAAGAAGAAGATAAAAATTCATACATGGAAGACCTAATTCAAACAGATGCAACAATTAATCAAGGAAACAGTGGAGGACCACTTATAAATACAAAAGGGGAAATGATAGGGATTACATCTGTAAAAGTTGCTGATGTAGAGGGAATAGGGTTTGCCATACCAATAAATATAATAAAACCAATTATTAATAGTTTTGTAAATACAGGAACATTTGAAGAAAGCTATCTTGGAATATTTGGATATGATAAAGAAGTAATACCATATTTAGATTATTCTATAAAATTCGAAAAAGGAATTTATGTAGCAGAAATAGATAAAATGGGGCCATTAAAGGATTCTAATATAGTAGAAGGAGATATAATAGAAAAAATAGATGATATAGAAATAACTTCAATGAGCGAACTAAAGAATTATATATATACAAAAAAGCCAGGAGATAAAGTAATACTAACTATTAAACGAAAAACAACAGAATATACTATAGAAGCAACATTAGGAAATAAAACATAATAAGTTACAATTCACAGCTTGCTTTCGAAGTCTCATAATATATTATTTTTTAATACCTTGTTTGTCGCAACCTTAAAATTTAATATTAGTAGGTTGCTCCAATTCGCACTCGCCCTCAGGGCTCGTTTGTTCGCTAACGCGGTATTTCACAAATAATATATTATGAACCTTTTTACACTACTCTTCATCAATAAACTGTAAATTGTAAACATAATAAAAATAATGTCGAAATATAGAATATGATTTTACTTGACTTTATAAAAATGTATTTGTATATTTTTTTTAGAGGAGGAAATATGAAAAAGTTTTATGCTGGTATTGTACTAGAAGATTCTGAACTGATAGAGAGCACCAGTAACCGTATAGAATTGGAATATTATAAAATATCAAGATCAAGAAAAATAAATTCTACAAAAGCGAAAAAAGTATATGGAATTGAAATTGTAAAAAAGGAATACTCAGGAAACAAAAGAAGAAAAGAAAAAAGTAATTTATGCAATTTAACAAGCAACGAAAGAATAGCAAATAATTTATTAGACATTCTAAAAGAAAACAAGGTTACACCAATAGGC
>CAYOBB010000027.1:0-10483 GCA_964402195.1 uncultured Clostridium sp.
TATTATATGCATATTAAAAAATAAAGTCAAATAAATTTAAATATTATTTATTAAAATTTTATTACTTATATTTTACTTTTACAATTTACCAAATTTTATTACTGTCCAGAGAAAAAATTTAAAATAGTAGAGTAAGTATAGGACTAACTTCTAATTTCGATTAAAATATTATAAAGTAACAAGAGCACAGTAACAGAAACTTATCTAAAAATTACTATATGACAAAATTTAGATAAGTTATATTTTAACAATTACAACTGTTCCCTTTGGTTTATTATGTGCCATTTTTATTGTACCACCATGTAGAGTCACAATAGTATGAGCTATAGAAAGACCCAGTCCAGTTCCACCAGTTTTTCTGGAGCGAGCCTTATCTTCTCTATAAAAACGTTCAAAAACACGTTTTATTCCTTCATCGCTTACTCCTATTCCCGTATCTCTTACATTGATGAAACATTTCTCATCATGATTAAAAACCTCTATTTCTATACTATCATTTTCTTCAGTATATTTTAAAGCATTATCCAGTAATATAATTAACATTTGTTTTATTCTATTTTTATCAAGTTTTATTTCTTTTTTACAATCTAATTTCAAATTTATTTTTTTATTTTGCATCTTAGCCATTTCTATATATGGACTAGATACTTCTTTTATTAACTCATTAACATCTGTTTTCTCTTTATTTAAATTTATCCTATCTGAATCTGCTCTAGCTAAATCCATAAGTTCCTTTATCATTTTTGTAAGTCTTCTAGTTTCATTTAAAGTAAGAGCAATATCCTCAGATTTGTTAATAATTTTACTATCTGGTGACTGTAACAACATCTCTTGTTTTGCTTGAATTATCGTAAGAGGTGTCCTAAGCTCATGAGAGACATTTTGAATAAATTCTGTTTGCTTTTTATAGTTTTTAACTATAGGTCTCATAGCTTTTACAGAAAGACCATAACTTATAAATATAGAAAGAACAATAACAATTCCAGTACCTATAGATAAAGTTTTAGCAAAATTATTAATCATTTGTTTTTCAGAATTAATATTTACTAATAGTTCTACATAAACTTTTTCACCTAATATAGATTTTGCCTCGAAGCAAGTTCCTCTATAAAAATATTTTGAGTTAATTGAAATTTCATAAATTTTGTCCAAATTACTTACATCAAAATCAATTTTATCTAAATATGTCTCCATATTTTTACCAAATGAAGCAGTATTTATCACATTTCCATTTTCATCTCTTAGTATACAAGTAATTCTTGGATTATTTATTTTTTCTATATCTTCTTTTAGTTCTTCTTGAATATCTATTACTGAAGTTTTAGAATATTTTAAAAAATCGTTTTTACTTTTAATAATTTCTTGTTCTGCAGAGATGTACAAGTATTTATTAAGTTGCATAAAAATTAAAATACTAAAAATACTAAAAATAATAGTAAATAATATTAAATTAAAAAACATATTTTTTATTAATTGATTTCTTATAAATTTTTGCTCTTTCATTTATACTCCTATATATCTGTAGAAAACATATATCCTACTCCCCTTAAAGTCTTTATATATTTATCATATCCATACTTTTTAAGTTCTTTTCTAAGACCACTTGCATACACTTCAATAACATTAGTAGAAGTATCTGAATTAAATCCCCAAATTTTATCAAAAATCTGTTCTTTTGTAATAATAGTATTTTTAGAATTAATCAAGTATTCAAGAAAATCAAATTGTTTTCCTTGTAATACAATTTCTTTATTTCCTACATAAGCTTTTCTATTTTTTAAATTCAATTTTAAATCTTTAAATTCTATTATACTTTTTACAAAAAAACCATTATTTCTCCTTATAATAGCTTCTAATCTGGCTATTAATTCAGCTCTTTCAAAAGGTTTTACTAAATAGTCGTCTGCTCCTAAATTAAGCCCTTTAACTTTATCAGACAAAGAATCTTTTGCCGTTAAAATTAAAACTGGTGTAAGTACATTATTACTACGTAGTTTACTTAAAACTTCATATCCATCCATTTCTGGCATCATTAAATCTAAAATAATTACATCATAAATATTCCCTTTAGCATACATATATCCTTCATATCCATCAAAAGCTTGCTCTACACTAAAATCACTTTCAATACATTGTTTTATTGTATCTGAAAGAATTTTATCATCTTCAATTACTAAAACCTTCATTATATTTTCCTCTTTTCTACCAAAAAGTATTATAACATATAATTAATCTGTTCTCAATGCATCAATTGGATTTAATTTTGAAGCACGATAAGCTGGAAGTATTCCAAAGATAAGTCCGATTGCAGCACTAGAAGCAAAAGAGAGCATTACTATATTAAACGAATAACTAAAAGTATAACCTAAATCTTCAGAAAAATATCCTATAATTAATCCTATGCCTATACCTATAATTCCCCCTATTAAACTTAAAATTAAAGCTTCTACTAGAAATTGCACTAGTATATCTATTTTCTTCGCACCTAAAGATTTTCTTATACCAATTTCCTTCGTTCTTTCTGTTACAGATACAAGCATAACATTCATTACTCCAATACCACCTACAATTAATGAAATACTAGCTATCCCACCTAATAATAAAGATAAAGTATTAGAAATAGATTCCATGGCATCTAACATTGAATCTTGAGATGAAACTGAATAGTAATCGCTAGAAATTTGTAACTTTTGTCTTAAATAATTTTCTATTAAAGTAATGGTTGTTTCTATTTTATCTTCATTCGATACTTTTATATAACTTTGTGTAATAGTCGTATCTTCTCCTAAGTGTTTAGCTGTTGTTAACGGAATTAGAATAATATCATCTGAATTTGTTCCCATTGAAGTTCCTTGTTCATTTAAAAGCCCTATTACTGTATAATTATCACCATTTAATTTTATTTTCTCACCTATTGGATCAGTTAGGCCAAATAAAGTAGAAGCAATATCATAACCCAATATACAAACTTTACTACTATTTTCAATATCAATAATAGATATTCTTCTTCCCTCGGCTATTGTTACATTAGTAATATTTAAATAATTATCATTTGTTGCAATAATTTGAGCACTATTAGATGTAGTTGTTCCTCTACTAACAGTAGTACTTACACTTTTATATGGAGCAATTTCTTCTACATTATCAATTTCTAAAACTTCATCTAAATCTTCATATTCTAAACTATAATCAGATGAATTTATAGTCATAGTTAAAACATCAGTACCTAATGATTTTACTTGACTCTCAACAGAAGTTGTAGACCCTTCACCTATTCCAACTAGAACAATAACAGAAGCAATTCCTATTATTAATCCAAGCATCGTAAGAGAAGATCTCAGTTTATTTGCTAAAATATTTGAAATTGCAATTTTTACAATTCTTAGTAACTTCATTTTTTTATCCTCTTTCTTTTACTCTAAAGTTATATACACTCTATAATTTCTAACAGAACCATCTTCAGCAATTACAGAAATAATTATTTTATTTTGACCACTACTTAAAGTATCAGCACCATATATACTAACTTCTGAAGAAGAATCATCTGCTACAGCATTAATATTTACACTAGTTATTTCATCACTTGTAGTTATAAAATAAACAGTATTAGTTTTATTAAACTCTGTATTTAAAGAATAATCTTCAACACTTAAAGAAGATAAATAATTATTACTAGATCCTTTATAAGTAATTGTTTCGGAATTACTTACAGTTTCCTTTGTTTGCTGAGAAGAATTCGACGTAAGATTAGTAAAATTGCTTTCTCCAGATTTTTCTGTTAAGTTTAAACTATCATTCGTTCCTTGATTTTTTTCAAATGAATTATTCTCAATACTTATGCTTCCCATATTACTATTTAAATTATCATAATCTTTGTCAAATGTATCTACTTCTATATTTTCAATTTTAGCCTGAATACTATGTTCTTCTAATACATTTTCTCTATTATCGAAATAAGCAGTAACTGTTATAATATCTGTAGAAGAACCAGAAAAATTAAATATTAGAAAATTACTATCTGAAGATAAATAAGTATTAATAATATCATTTGGAAAAAGTTGAATAATTACACTATTTTCTTCAAATAATATATTCTCCTCAGACATATGAGTTTTGTCATAATCAATAGATGTCAAATTTAAGTTCTCTGGATATTCTACTAATAAATTCAAATTCTCATAATCAGTTTGTAATAAATTTTTACTAATTTTAACAGAAAAAGAATTACCTGTATAATCACTTATCAAAAAATAATTTAAATTTTCTTCACCTTTTGCAGTAGGTAAAAAAATAAATACTCCTAATATTACTATTGCTAGAGAAATTAATAATACTTTTTTCATAAATTTTCTTAATTCCTTTCTTAAAAATTATTTGGCATTTCTGGAGGATCTCCTCCTTCATTTTTTTCACCAAAATTCTGATCCCCATTTTGCATATTATCAAATTGAATATTCATATTTTTCTTCGAAGAAGTACTATCTTCTTGAGTTATTTGAACAATATCTCCTTCTTCTAATCCTGATATTATCTCTATATAAGCATCATTAGATATTCCTGTTTCAACTGTTACCTCTTTTGTAGTATTTTCATATACATAAACAACGTAACTATCATTTCCTGTTGTAATGACAGCTTCTATTGGAACAGCTAAAACATTTAAAGCTTTTTCCAATATTATCTCACAAGAAGCAGACATCCCTATTTTAATTTCTCCGGGATTTTCAAAAGTAACAACACTATTAAAAGATGAACCACTACCAATTTCATTTATTTTTGTAATATAACCTTTATATATATTGTCTGGAAAAGCTGTCAAAGATATTTCTACTTCATCTCCTAAATTGACCAAACTTAAATCATCTTCGTCAATACTCAAATTAATATATAAACTTTCAGTAGTTTCTACTGAAATATAATTACTATTACTACATACGCTTCCTATCTCTGGAATATTTAGTTCTGTAATAACTAAATTATATGGAGCAGTCATATAAGTTCCATTCGAATACATTAAAATATTTTCTCCCATTTGTACTTCTTGATTTTCAGAAACATATACTTCGCTTAAATAATATGTTGCATGTAATTTTAGATTTTCTGTTAAAGATGAAAATACCTCTCCTTTACTCGAAAGTGTATTCTTTATATCAGTTCTAATAACTTCAGAATTAGAAATAGTAGTATTTGTACTAGAAGTATCCTGATTTACAATAGTATCTTCTTTAAAATAAAAATACAACATAACAGCTAAAATTAGAATTAATATTATAATTATTCTTATTAACTTTTTTTCCGTATTCATAAATTTCTCTTTCCTATTCATAAATTTTTCCGTCTGATATTTTTACAATTCTCTTGGCAAAAGATGCAATATTACTATCATGAGTTATAAGTATAATCGTTTGACCGATTATCATTCAATTTTTTAAATATATCCATAATTTCAAGACCTGTTTTAGAATCAAGAGCACCTGTTGGCTCATCTGCTAAAATTATTTCTGGACTATTTACAAGAGCCCTTGCAATAGCTATTCTTTGTTGCTGACCACCTGATAATTGATTTGGAATATTTTTTTCCTTTTCTTCTAGACCAACTTTTTTTAAAAAATCTTTTGCAATTTTTTTTGACTCATTGGAATTTATACCTTTATACATTAAAGGAACTTCTATATTCTCAAGAC
The DNA here is from genome assembly GCA_964402195.1 of uncultured Clostridium sp. Classification (GTDB taxonomy): domain Bacteria; phylum Bacillota; class Clostridia; order TANB77; family CAG-508; genus UMGS1994. The sequence goes on from CAYOBB010000027.1 coordinate 5,685, forward strand.
TTGTTAATTTAGGTAATAAATTAAATCCTTGAAATACAAAACCTATTTTTTTATTTCTAATTATAGCTAATTCCGAATCATTTAAAGTACTAACATCCTTTTGATCTAAAATATATGATCCAGTATCAGGAACATCAAGAAGTCCAATAATATTCATAAGAGTAGATTTACCAGAGCCAGATGGTCCTATAATAGAAACAAATTCACCTTTTTCTACTTTAAAACTAATATTATCTAGAACTTTAAATTTTTCTTCGCCGATTTCATAGCTTTTACTTATATTTTTTAGTTCTATCATAAACTTTTTCTCCTTTATTTAACTTAACGCATTTGCATTTGTCCTTGACCACCCATTTCTTTTCCTCCTCCTGATTGCCTTTGATTACCATCACTACTAGAAGAATTCGATTGTGAACCAGTAACTGTTGTAGTTTCTATAATTGTCTGAACAGTTTCACCGCCACTTAATCCACTAATAATTTGAACATATGAATCATTAGATATACCAGTCTCTACAAAAACATTTTCTGTTTCACCATTTTCATTTACTTTTATAACATATTTTTGATCTCCACTTGTTTGAATTGCTTCAATTGGAACACTAATAACATCTTCTGCTTCTTCTAAAGTAATAGTACAAGAAGCACTCATTCCTAATTTTAGATCTCCATCATTTTCAAAAGTTACAATTCCTGTAAAAGTAGAACCACTACTTTGATAAGTGCCTATTGGATTTATAGAACTAACTGTTCCTGTATATGTTTTATTTTCTAATGCATTTGGTGTAATAACAGCTTCCATACCAATAGATAAATCATTTAATTCTGTTTCATCAATACTTATAGTTAAACACATAGTATCAGTTCCATAAATTTCAATATAATTTGAAGAAGTCACAATGCTTCCTGATGACGGAACATTAATACTTTTTATAACACAATTATATGGTGCTGTAAGATATGTTCCATTTGTATATTTCAAAATATTTTCTCCTGAGTCTACATACTCATTTTCTTCTACATAAATTTCAGAAAAATAATAGCTTGTATTTAATGATAAATTTTCTGAAACATAATTAGAAATCTCTCCAGAAGTAGTAAGAGTCTTTGTAATAGTCTGAGTTCCAACAGAAACTTCTGAAATATTAGTATTAGTAATTTCTTCTTGTTCCTCATTACTTCTTTTTATGTCCCTATAAATCAAAATAGCTATTATAATTAATAATATAAGAATAACTATTGTACTTTTTTTAATTTTCTTCATAAATAACTATTGCTCCTTTATTTTATCTACTATTACTCGCTTACTGAATTAGAAGTAGAACTATTATTAGTTGAAGAATCTTCATTATTATCTTCGTCTCCAGTTTTAAAATTTCTCTTACTACTTGGATCAAAATCTCCATCTTCTCCATTAGGTCTTTCTCCACCTTGCATCATTTCTCCTTTACCTTCTGGCGTATCATCTGTTTTATTTTTATCAATAATTAAAAATACTCCTGTAGTAATAATTGCTCCTATTAAAATTCCAATAATTAAAGTTAAAATTGTTTTTTTCATTAAATTTATCCTCCTAAATATTAATTTTACAAACATATTATAGTATTAGAAAACTTAAAAATAAATTAAAAAAAGAAATAAAATTTATTTTTTTCAAAATTTCTAATAATCAAAAACTTCGGGAATACTCCTTTAATAAATTCTATTTCTTTTTTAATTCTTTGAATTTTTTATTTACTTAGAAATCATAGGATTTCCTATAAAATATGAACAATCTCCGCTATTATCCATTTCAATTTTTAATTTATCTACACCTGTAATATCAATACTAATACTAAAAGGCTCTACACCAGATTTCATCTCAGGAGAAGTATATAATAATTTATCATCACCATAAATTCTAATTACCTTTCCTTCAGTATTACTAGATCTACTATCAAAATTCACGCATGCTTTTCCTGTAAATTCAGTATATTCTTTATTTATTTTATATACTACAAAATTTTCTTCAGAGTAATAATTAGTAGGCATCAATATATAATCTGTATAACTTGTCCCAAGATTATCTTTAACTTTATCTTTATATTCTTCAGATGAAACAATAGCTCCACTTGACTGGAAAGTCTCTAAAGTATTTAAAGCAATAGGTTCACTTTCATTTATCTCTTCTAATAAAGCTTTTAAATCTTTATCTGAATTTAATATATTTAAAGCAGACTTTGCTTTTTTCTTAGCAGAATCAATATCTGTTTTCATTTCTACTCTTATTTGATCTATTAATTTATCTTTATATTCAGTTTGATACTCTTTTATTTTTTCCTGAATTTCATCTTCATTGTTATCATAATTTTCATTTAGATATTCTAAAATTCCTAAGTAATCTTCTTCTGAATCTAATTTTTTAACTTCTTGTTCTATTTTTTTTATTTCTATTTCTATAATCTTTTCTTGAGCTTCATTATATTTTTCATAATCTTCATCAATCTTATGAAAGGCTTCTAAAGCCTTGTCATATTCTTTACTTTCGAAATATGCTATAGCAGAATTGTATATACTATTCATCTCGTTTTTATATATTTCTTTTTCTTTTTCTCCTAAATAATATTTAGCACCAAAAAATCCAGCAATCAAAATAATTATTACAAAAATAATAGTTAAAAAGAAATTTCTGAGCTTTCTTCCAAAAGAATTTTTCTTTTTTTCCTTCTCAGCTTTTTTAGCTAATTTTTCTTCTTCTTTTCTTTTTTTCTCATTGAACTTTTCTTGATATAATCTTTCTTTTTCTTCTTTTTTTATTTCTTTTTTAGTTTTTGTTTCTTGATTTTCATTTAGTTTTTCATTTTCTTTCATATAAAACCTCTTTTCTTTTTATTCTTCCTTTCCTTTATAACATAATTCGAAGTTTTTCTCAATACATTTTTAATAAATTTACTTAAAAGACAAATACCAACTCATTCCGTTTTTATTTTCATTAATCTCTCGTATTCTTTCTTCTAATCCTTGATATGTAATAGAATTTGGCTGTATCATTGGCTCCCCTGGAACCCAATTAACCGGCATACTTGCCTGTTGTTTATCTGCTGTTTGAAGAGCAATTACAATCCTTAATATTTCATTTATATTTCTACCAATTTCCATAGGATAAACTAAAATAGTTCGTATTATACCTTTATCATCTATAATATATACATTTCTCACTGTGCTGGTATTACTAATATTTTTAGATATCATACCATATTTTCTAGCAAGCTCTCCAATCCTATCTGCAATAATAGGAAAAGGAACTTTTAATCCTGTTTTTTGATACATATCATAAATCCATTCTAAATGTGAAGGATTACTATCAATACTAAGACCAATTAAAAAAGCATTTCTTTTTTCAAATTCACTATTAAAACTTGCAAAACCAAGCATTTCTGTTGAACATACAGGGGTGAAATCTCCTGGATGAGAAAAGAGTACTATCCATTTTCCCTTATAATCATCAAGTTTTATTTTTCCCATAGTAGTATCTGCCTCAAAATCTGGTGCTAATTGTCCAATTTTAACATTTCCATTAGTAAGTAATTCATAATCCATTATAAACCTCCAAATATTTTTTTACTATAAGTTCTTATATATATAATATGCTAAAAAAAATATTTGTGATTTTTGTTACTGGATAATTGTTTACAAATTACAAAGCTATGTGGGGATAGGTCTTGGTTTAATCGCTAAACCTACTGTATAAAGGCAATCAATTCTAGAAGATTTATATTAAAGAGGATTATCTAGTAACTGATTTTTAATATAAAATAATAAAATTTATTATACATTCTTTTACAAAAACAAAGAGCAAGTTTATAAAATATACTTACTCTTTGTTTTGTTTAGAATCATATTTAGATATATTTTACCATATATTTCTATTTTTTCAATATTTTTTTTCAATATTTTTTAGTTTTTATGTTACTGTTCGTTACAATTCACATCTTGCTTGCGAAGTTTCATAATTTAAATACCGCGTTAGCGACCAACCGAGCCCTAAAGGGCGAGTGCGAATTGGAGCAACCTACTACTAATATTAAATTTTAGGTAGCAACAAACAAGGTATGAAAAAATAATATATTAGCATTTCTACGGATTATAGACTAAATAGTAACGTTTTTCTTAATATTTGTATATTTTTATATTAATTGGAGATATTAAATTTAAGGTGGTGATACAATGACAAACAAAGAACTTTTATATGTAGAAGATGCTTTAGGACATGAAAAATTTATGAAATCATGTTGTTGCAAATCCTCGGCTCAAATTCAAGATACTAATCTTTCTAATTATATAAAAGAATTAGAAACAAAGCACAATGAAATTTTTAATACTTTTTTAAATTTATTATAGGGAGGAATTTATGGAAGATAGAGATTTAATGGAAGAACACTTATTAGTTGAAAAAGGTGTTTGTGATTTGTATATGCATGGAACAATCGAATCAACAACAGCTGAAGTTCATACTGCTTTTAAAAATGCTTTAAATGAATCTTTAGATATTCAAAATAAACTTTACAATCTGATGGCCGAAAAAGGATGGTATAAAACAGAAACGGCAGACGCTACAAAAATGGTTAGTGCTAAACAAAAATATTCAAACAACTAAAATTAATACTATATTTTAGGGATGTAAAAGATATACAGTTCGGTTGCATTTTACATCCCTAAAATGCAAGTTCTAAAATTCTACTATTTATTAGTTATATTTATATTTTCTGTTTCTATATTAAATTCTCTAGATATAATATTTTGAATTTGAGCAACTTGTTC
>CAYOBB010000028.1:0-10247 GCA_964402195.1 uncultured Clostridium sp.
AAAATTTCATAATTTTTATTAAAAAAGTACAATTTTTAGGTATTTTTTAGCGTTTTTTTAACACCTACTGACTAGTTGATTTTCCCTTTATTTATAAGGGTTTAACGCCTATTCAGAACACACACACATTCAACATGCGACGTATACGGAAACATATCAACTGGGCTAATTTCTTTAGTTACATATTTATCACTAAGTAATTTTATATCTCTAACGAGTGTTGCTGGATTACAACTTATATAAACAATTCTTTTAGGCTTTATTTCTAAAATAGTTTCTAAAGCTTCTTTTTCACATCCTTTTCTTGGTGGATCTATAAATATAACATCTGGTACAATATTTCTTTTCTCTATAAACCTAGGTAACTCTTTTTCTACATCTCCTACAAAAAATTCTGCATTTATAATTTTATTTATTCTAGCATTTTCTTTCGCATCCTCAATAGCTTGAGGAATTGTTTCAATACCATAAAGTTTTTTAGCTCCTTTTGATGCACAAATTCCTATTGTACCAATTCCACAATATAAATCAAAAATAGTTTCATTTCCACTCAAATTTGCATATTCAATTGCTTTTGAATACAATTTTTCAGTCTGAATATGATTTACTTGATAAAAAGACATTGGAGATATCTTAAATTTATATCCTAATAATTCATCATATATATATCCATTTCCATATATAATCTCATTTTCTTCTCCTAATATAACATTAGTATTTTTAAAATTAATATTTCTTACAATTGTTTTTATTTCAGAATATTTTTTAGTTAATGTATCTATTAATTCTTCTTTGCCTAAAAATTTTTCTTTACTTGTAACAATTATAACCATAACCTCATTAGTCTTTTTTCCAATACGTACAATAACATGTCTTACTATTCCTTTTAAATTTTTTTCATTATACACTGGTATATTTTTTTCTTTAATAAATTCATAAATATCATTTGCAATATTTTGGCATAATTTATCTTGAATACTGCAATGATTCGTTTCAATTACCTCATGACTTCTTTTTGCAAATACTCCCATAATAGGCTCTTCACTTTTATTAAAACCAAAAGGATATTGAAGTTTATTTCTATAAAAAAATGGATTTTCCATACCAATGCAATCATTTACTTTTATAACTAATTTTTCTTTTTTTAGTAAATTTTCTACCTTTTCTTTTTTTATTTTTAATGTATAGTCATAATCAATATGTCTTAAATCACATCCACCACATCTTAGATATGTATTACAATCACTTTCTTTTCTATATTTTGATTTATTTAATATTTCAATAACTTTTCCAAAACCATGTGAAGCTAAAACTTTTACAATTTTTATTTTTACTTTCTCTCCTGCTAAAGTATTTGGAACAAAAATTGTAAAATTATCTATTTTAGTAACTCCTTCTCCTGACATTCCATTATCTAATATATCTACTACATATTCTTCATTTTTCTTCATCTTAAATCTCCTATTCTTACTTATTTTAACATATATCTGATATATTCGATAGACTTTTATTCAAAAAAATGTTATAATTATGTTAATATTCGCTTTCAAGTAATTCAGAAAAATACTTGATTGCAAAAAAGAACATGGAAATATGAGGCTGCTGAAAAAGTAGTCCGAAATATCATTTCTTTTTGGGCAGAATATGAAAAAAAGAGTAATCATACTGAATCAGACAACATTTGTATAAGTAATATTAACATTAATTTATTTTCTAAAAAAACTGCCGACTACTATTTATAGTAGTCGGTTTCTAATTTATTCTATAAAATTATACAAATTAATCCTCCGCTTCCCTCATTTACAATTCTTTGAAGTGTTTCTTGAATCTTCATTTGAGCATCTTCTGGCATTTTAGATAATTTATTTTGAAGTCCTTCATTTACAAGTTCATGTAAACTCTTTCCAAAAATATTAGACTCCCATATTTTCTTTTTATCACTTTCAAATTCTGATAATAAATAATTTAACAACTCTTCTGATTGTTTTTCACTTCCTACAATAGGAGATACCTCTGTTTCTGTGTTTATCTGAATCATGTGAAGTGAAGGTGCCTTTGCTTTTAATTTTACACCAAATTTAGAACCTTGCTTGAAAATCTCAGGATCTTCTAATATTAAATCATCCATTCCAGGAGAAACAATTCCGTATCCTTTTTCTCTTACTTCATGCAAAGCGTATTCCATTTTATCATATTCTTTCTTAACTTTAGCAAACTCACTAATAGTAGAAAATAATGTTCCCTCATTATTAATATTAACACCAGTTATCTCTGTCAAAACTTGATAAAATAATTCTTCTTTAAGCTCAACATTTATATCAATACTACCGTTTCCAAGCTCTATTCTCTCTACTGTACTTCTCTGTATAACCTCTGTTTTTTGAAGAGTTTTTACATCTTCATTTATATCTCTTAACTTACAAGTATTGTTTAAAGCATCTTTAATTTCTTTATATAATTCACATTTTATTTTATTATTTTCGTCTAAGCCATCTACCCATCTTGGAAATTTTATATTAATCCTCTCAATAGAAAATTCATATAATATTTCAGTAAAAATTTTATTAATATCATCTAAATCAATTTCTGTACAATTAACAGGAACTACTGCTGTACCATATTTTTCATTAAGTTGCTTAGCCAAATTTCTAGATTCATCACTACGAGGATTTGCAGAATTAAGAACTATAACAAAAGGTTTATTAATCGCTTTAAGTTCCCTTACTACTCTCTCCTCTGCTTCGATATAATCATCTCTCGGAATATCTGTAATTGAACCATCAGTTGTAACTAATATTCCTATAGTAGAGTGTTCCTCTATTACTTTTTTAGTACCAATTTCTGCCGCCTTTTCAAAAGGAATCTCTTCATCAGACCAAGGAGTTTTTACCATTCTTGGCATATCGTCTTCTAAATAGCCAATCGCATTATTAACTAAATAACCTACACAATCAACTAACCTTGCTTTTAATTTCAAATTCTCTGCTATTGTAATTTCAACAGCTTCATTTGGAATAAATTTTGGTTCTGTAGTCATTATAGTTCTTCCACCAGCACTTTGTGGAAGCTCATCTATGGCTCTTTCCTTTTTATATGAATTACTTATATTAGGTAGTACAAGTAATTCCATAAATTTTTTAATAAACGTAGACTTTCCTGTTCTTACAGGACCTACTACACCAACATAAATATCACCCTCTGTTCGTTTAGCTATATCCTGATATATTTTTAAGTTTTCCATAAATACCCTCCTAAACCCTTTGTACTTTTCTATTAAATAAAACGCTACGCGTAGCTGTTGTACAGAAAAATTTATTTCATAAATTTCTTGCACATCGAACAAATATGGTGACCTTACTATTAAAATTTAACAGTTTGTCAATTAGAGAAGTCCCCTTTTGTTCTATACTTTTAATTAATGTATATTACTTTTTTTGAAATTTATTCCTATATTGGATAAATATATTTTTTCTGTAAATAATATTTATAAAATTACAATTATCGAAAAAGGAGATATTTATGAGTTTTAAATCTTTTCTATCTAATCTATTGTATTATCAACAACCTAATAAATACTCATACACACTTTCACAAACTCAGCCTTCTAACAATATCGTATCTGAAAAAGAAAATAATAAAAAAGTCTCAGATAAATTACAGGAAAATATTGATTATCTAACTGTTAAATATAATGCTTTAATAAATAGTGATATTACTATTAGAAATATAAATATTAATGCAAAAGGAAAACAATATTCAGCTTTTCTTATTTATATAGATGGAATGGTAGACTCAAATATGATTAACAATTATATTTTGAAACCTCTAATGCTAAAAAACAAATCTAACTCTGACAATACAAATGATACAATTGTTACTCATAAAAACGATTTAAGTATGAGAAAAAGTAACCTTTCAAGTTTAGAAAGTACTATATATAACTCTTTAATTCCTCAAAACAGTATAAAAACTAGCAATAGTTTTGAAGAAATAATTTCATACGTAAATAGTGGTTTTACAGTACTCTTCATCGATACAATAAAAAAATCTTTTTGTATTGAAGCAAAAGGCTATGAAAAGAGAAGTATTTCAACACCAAATAATGAAGTTGTAATTCGAGGATCTCAAGAAGCTTTTGTAGAAAATATTAGAACAAATACATCAATGCTTAGAAGAATAATTAATAATGAAAATTTAGTAATTGAACAATTTTCAGTAGGAAAAGTAACTAAAACTAAAGTGGGAATCTGCTATATGAGCAATATTACAAATGAAGACTTAGTAAATGAAGTTAAATATAGAATTAATAATTTAGATATAGATGCACTTACTGCCTCTGGAAATCTTGAACATCTTATCCAGGACAATGACTTTACATTATTTCCTCAATTATTAGTAACTGAAAGATCTGATAGAGCTTGTAATAATATTCTAGATGGAAGAGTAGTGATTTTAGTTAATGGTGCCCCCTTTGCTCTTATTGCACCCGCTGTATTTATTGATTTTTTAACATCCCCTGAAGATGGTAACTTAAAATATCAATACAGCAATTTAGTTAGATTTATAAGAAGTATTGCTTTTATAGTAGCAGTCTTTATGCCAGCTCTTTATGTAGCTATAACCACGTATCATCAGGAACTAATCCCATCAGATTTAATATTTGCTATATCAGCTGGAAGAAATGGAATTCCTTTTCCAGTAATTTTTGAAATATTAATTATGGAAGTTTCTTTTGAATTAATAAGAGAAGCAAGTCTTAGAATTCCATCACCAATGGGTTCAACAGTAGGAATTATAGGAGGACTAATATTAGGTGAAGCAGCTGTATCAGCAAGTTTAGTAAGTCCACTACTAATTATAATTGTCGCAATTACTGGTATTTGTTCATTTGCAATACCTGACTTTTCCCTAGGTTTTGCTCTAAGATTATTTAGATTTGCATATATTATACTTGCATATATAGCAGGATTTTTAGGAATTAGTCTTGGAATCTTTGTACAACTGGTATCACTTGCTAATTTAAAATCATTTGGAGTTTCATATTTTTCTCCATATGTACCCACTGGAAACAAAGATACTCTTAACAAATTCTATATAAATCCTATTTGGAAAAGAAATAAAAGAAGTAATTTTTTAAACACAAAAAGACCTAACTATGAAGGAAATATAAGTATGGTTTGGAAAAACAAACATTAATTATAGTAGTAATTTGGAGGTAAAAATGAATTCAGATTATAAAATTGGTAAAATTGAAGCAATTTTCCTTATTCTTATTGTAATGATAAATAAGATAATACTAAATCTTCCTAAAACAATTATCAGAACTACAGGAACTGGAGCACTAGTAAATATTTTATTTACTGGATTTATAGCTATTATATTCGTAATACTAATAATCTATTTATTCAAAAAATTTCCTAATGAAGACATTATTGATATATCAGAATATATTGGTGGAAAATTCTTAAAAACATTAATTGGCATAGCCTATATTTTTCTATTTGCACTAGTTATCTCTACAGTTATTATTAGATTTTCTGAATTATTAAAAATAGTTTATTTTGAAAATTCTCCATTTATATATATTGTATCATTTTTCTTAGTAGGAATTTGTATTGCTAATAAATTTGGATTTAAATCAATTGTAAAAACAAATTTTGTAATTTTACCATTTATATTAGCAAGTTTAATAGTCATATTATTTGGAATTAGTAACTATATCTCAACATCTGGTCTATATCCCATTTTAGGAAATAATATTGAAAGTACATTCGTAAGAGGATCTGTTAATATCTTTTCTTACGGCGGAATTACTTACCTATTTTTTATATTGCCAGCATTAAAAAACAAAAAAGATTTTAAAACAATAGCTATTACATTTATTATTATATCTATATTATCATTATTCATTATGGTCACTGCACTTTTATTAGTATTTCCTTTTATAACCTATACCGAAGAAACATTATCACTTTATATTTTAGTTAGGATTGTAGAATTTGGTGAATTTCTTCAAAGAACAGATGCATTATTTATTTTCCTTTGGATAATATCTTCACTTTCTTATTTAAGTATTTCATTAATGTTTATAATAAATATTTTTAAAAAATTAACTCATGTTAAAGAACCTACTGAATTATCATATCCTTTATGTAGTATTATTTTAGGAATTACTTTATTAATAAAAAGTCCTAATTTACTCTCTTTCTTAGAAGATGTTATCTATAAATATTACTTATTAATATTAGTATTTGGTATAAGTGCTATTATTATGATTATTGCTAATCTTAAAATGGCAATAAAAAGGAGGACATCATGATTAAAAAAAAATTTATATTAATTTTAATTATATTATTTTTAATTGTCGCATTTATGAACTCTTATGATGTACAAGGTATTGAGGATTTAGCATATGTAATTGCAATAGGTATAGATAAATCAGAATCCAATCCAGATAATATAATATTAACACTTCAGATTGCAAAACCAGAAGATAAAGAAAGTGGTACTACAAAACCAGAAACATTATCTATAGAATGTCCTACTTTTGATACTGGACTGAGTGCTTTAAATAACTCAAATGACAAAAAAATAAATCTATCACATTGCACAGTTATTATCATTTCGGAAGAATTAGCTAAAGAAGGAATTGAAAGCTTTGTACAAGATATGGCAAATAATATAGAAATACGTCCAACTTGTAGTCTATTAGTTAGTAAAAATAAATCAGAAGAATTTATATCTACAATTGCTAAATCTCCTAACTTCTCTTCTGGAATTTATACATCTGGAATAAAATCTAGTATAGAAACTGGATATGTAACTAAATCACTTTTTTATGATTTTTATTCAAGACTTAGATATGATGTCAAAGAACCAATAGGAATTTATGTTGGAAACACTGATGAAAAATCAGAAGCTCTAGGTACAGCAGTATTTAAAGACTCAAAACTAGTTGGTATATTATCTGGTACTGAAGCGATTTGTCATAATATTTTAATAAATGAATTAAAAACATGCTCGATTTTATTTCCAAATCCATTTGAAGAAAACAAATTTATTACAGCAGATATAACTCTATCTAAAAATAGTGATTTTAATGTTAAATTAAAAAATGACACACCAATTATAGATTGTAATATATATATAACTGCAAAAATTTCCTCTAGCCAAACAACACAGGACAATTACTCTTCAGAAGAAGATACAAAAAAAGTTAATGATTCTATAGAAACCTTCTTAAAAACATCTATACAAAACTATTTATATAAAACTTCTCAAAATTTTAATAGTGATATAGTTGGATTTGAAGGAACTTTAAGAAAACAGTACCTTACAATGGACGAATACAATGAAAAAGTTGACTGGGAATCAATGTATCCAAATTCTGAATTTAATATAAATGTAGAATCTCAAATTAATTCAAGCTATCTATTTAAAAAACATTAAATAAGTCATACTAAGAGTTACAATTCACAGTATATTATGCACCTTCGAAACCAATGTGTGAATTGTAACTACTAAAAACTATTACCAAAGGAGACCAACTATGAATTTAATCTTTACCCTACTTACTATTTATATTTTTTTAAGAACCATATCATATGGAATATTTGAATATAAAGAAAATAAAATTGGTGCAATTAGCATATTTATAATTGCTACAATTGCACTAATTTTACCTAATATAGGAATATACATGTGATTTTTGAGAGGACAAAGTGAATAAAAATTAAAAAAATTATTTATCGAACTCTTCCTAAAAGCTCGTTTTATCGCTTAGGGGAATTTAAAATAATACATTCCTTAATTTTTAAATAGTTCAAAAATCACTTCATTAAATTCTAAAAGAATTTGGTAATAAATCTTCCATTGTATATTCATAAACATTTTCTCCATCATAACAATAAATTTTAAAATTTTTATCTACAAACTCACTCATAAACTGTCTACAATATCCACAAGGCATACAATGATCTAATTTATCTTTAGTTATATCTCCTCCAACTACTAAAATAGATTCAAATTCTTTTTCACCTTCTGAAATAGCCTTTACAAAAGCTACACGTTCAGCACATATTGATTGAATTCCTTGATTATCCACATTACAACCAGTATAAAGTTTTCCATCCTTTGTTCTTAAAACCGCACCAACCTTGTATTTCCTCGCATGTGCTAATTTTCTTACATCTAAAGCCAACTTTATTTGTTCTTCCACTCCATATCACCAACCTTTTTTATTTATTATATCCCAAATTTCAAAAAAATAAGAGCATTCAATGCTCTTTATTTTAATCCATATTTTTTCTTAAATCTATCAGCTCTACCACCAGTAGTCTCTCTTTTTAAATTACCAGTCCAGTATGGATGACATTTTGAACAAATATCAACTTTCATGTCTGACTTTGTTGAATTAGTTTCCATTATATTTCCACAAGCACATGTAATGGTAGCTGTAGTATAATTTGGATGTAATCCTTCTTTCATGCAGTATTCACCTCTTCCTTTTTATAGTAAAATATATCTTAAATATATTACCATAGTATTTTTAGATTTTCAATAGTTTTTCTATTTTTTTTCCTCATCTTCTCCTAAGAACTGTTCTGTTTTTGTATTAACAGTACTTTTTAGATTATCACTAAAAGAAACTTTCTTTACAAATTTAGCTGTAATATTCCAAAGACATGCAATTATTAAAATAATTAACCCTATTTTTTTCCACGACTTTGCAAGCATAAAAAGAATCTCCTCTCCTTAAAAGTACTAATACAATATTTATTATACTACATTTTTTCATTTTGTCAATCTATCTTAAAAGATAAAACCACTGTTTATATAAATAAGTTACCATATTCCAAGTAGAAATCTTTTTAACACTATCATTTGAAATAAGATTTACTGTTTCTATCACATTATTATCAATCTTAAATCTTATCTCACCAATCTTTTGTCCCTGCTCAATTGGAGCCATTAAATTTTCATCAATAACTACCTCCTGTTCTATATTTTCTACACTTCCTTTTTTTATAATATTTCCACAGCTCTTCTCATACACAACATCTATACTAGATTCAATTCCCTTCTGAATTTCAAGCTCAGAAAACTTTTCACCTTGTTTTGTAAATTCATTATATTGATAATTATTAAATCCATAATCTAATAATTTTTTTGCTTCACTAAAACGAACTGCACTACTTGGAGCTCTCATTATAACAGCAATTAAAGAAAGATTATCTCTTGTAGCACTTGCAGATAAATTAAACAAAGCAAGCGATGTAGAACCTGTTTTTAAACCTGTTGCTCCAGAATAATTTCTTATTAATTTATTAGTATTTACAAGTTCAGATGTTCCATCTCGAAGAGAATCCATCCAGATTGTAGTATAATCCATAATCTTAGGATGTTTTGTAAGTAATTCTCTAGACATTAACGCAATATCATATGCTGATGTTACATGGCCATCTTCATCAATCCCATGGCAATTTACAAAATTAGTATCATTCATTCCTAATTCTTTCGCTCTTTCATTCATTCTTTGAACAAAAGCTTCTTCCGAACCAGCTATATATTCTGCCATGGCAACTGTACAATCATTAGCTGAAACTACACAAATAGCCTTTAACATTTCATCAACAGTTAACTCCTCTGTTGTATCTAACCATATTTGAGATCCCCCCATTGAAGAAGCCTTCTCACTACAAGAAACCTTATCTTCAAAACTTAATCTTCCACTATCTATTTCTTCCATTATTAATAATATTGTCATAACTTTGGTAACACTTGCTGGCCTTAATTGTTCATGTATATTATGCTCATATATAATATCTCCTGAATTTTGCTCTATTAAGATTGCTGCTCCCGACTCTAATTCTAGAAAATTACCTGTCTGAGTCTCTTGACTTGCAGTTAGTATTGTATCTTCTGTCCATGTTGGAATAGAAATATAAGTAGCAATAGATATATTACCTAAAAACATCATTGTTACTATAAAAATCGATATAATATAATTTATCTTTCTCATTTTATAAGCTCCTCTCTTCTATATAAATTAATACATATATATGTACTTTTTTTATTTTTATGAAAATAATAAACATAACTTTTTTAGTAGAGTGAATTTGAGGACGGGGAGAAAAAACATCTTTTCAAATCAAAAAATCAAAAAAAATGTTTTTTCTCCCCGTCCTCAAATTCAGACAAATATACTTATATTTTAATTAATATTTCTTATTTAATCTTGAAACTCC
>CAYOBB010000029.1:0-9984 GCA_964402195.1 uncultured Clostridium sp.
TGTTCGTGCGCCAATTTTCGTAAGAAAATTGTGTGCATTGTTTTGCCGAAGGCTTTATTTAATAGGAAGTTTCGGAGAAACTTCCTATTAAATAAAAAACTGCCAACATTTAACTGCTGGCAGTTTCATCTATTAATTAGTAGGCAAAAATCATAATTTGATATTTTAAACTAATATTTATTTTAATTGGGGGCTATACCATTAAAATTTTTTTAAAAAAGCAATAAATTCCCGTGAAATAACTTTCCTCCTTTCTATATATTTTGCTAATTAAGAAAACTAACTAATCTAAATTTTAATACTAGTTTTCTTATCAAATTATTTTTTTAATAGTTTAATGTGGGAAACGATATTTTAAGAATTAAAATATCTTAAAGATTAAAATGTTAATTTTCTTATTAACTTATTTGATTATAGCATTTAAGCTATTGTATATCAAGCTTTTTTCATCGACATAATTTTACATTATTCGATATACTTGTAAAGGCAGGATTCTATTCCCGCCTTTTTTAAAAATGTTTTCCTGCTTTCTTAAATTGTTTTTTTCTTCTTTTTCTAATGATGAACATAATAATAATTATTACAATTAATATAATAACAATTATTAATATTATTTTTATAAGATTTGATTTACTATCTTTATCTTCTTTTATAATATTGTTAGTCATCTCGATCTCCGAATTTTCTTCGTTTTCTGTAATTTCATCATTTGTTTTTTCTTTTCTTATAATATTTATTTCATAAGTATTTGTGCTAGTTTCATCTTCTGATACCACTTTGACTAATACTTTGTTATTTCCCTCTTTTAGATTTTCATTTCCTTCAACTACATAACTAGAGTTTTCTTTAGGGACTGCTGTAATCTGTACTGATGTGACATCGTTTTCCACAATTACTTCATAACCTGTGAATTTATCATACTTAAAACCTGTAAAATCCACTGGAGCTACTATTAAGTTACTTAAATAAGCTTTAGAAGATTTTAAAATACTTTCTGTAATTTGATTATTAGTTTTATCTTCTACATTTTCAATTTCACAATTAGTTTCTTGAGATATATTTACTTCGTTTTTATCACTATCTCCTACACTTACAGTTAATGTTTTCTCTGTTCCATCTTCACTTATTACTATTACATTAGATGTGCCTGAACTTATTCCTATTATTCCAACCTCTGTTGTTCCATTTAAACTTTCAATTTTATTTGTACTGATTTTTATAACATTTTCATTATCTATAAATATTTTAAAGTTTCCATTTCCAGTTATATATAATATTGTACTACCTCTTAATTTTATATTCTCTTTTGAAAGGGATATAGTAAAATCATTTACCATGTAGCAAATATTATGAGAAATAGTAATTATCGTAAACAATACCAGTAAAATTATTATTTTCTTTTTAGTCATTAGAAGTGCCTTCCTGTTCCTCTTCCTTTTTTTCCTTTGCTTCTATATCCTGGTCTTCTAAATTGATTTTTTTCTTCATTCTCTTTAGTTTCTTCTTCATTTTTATTTTCTTCACTTTTTTCATTTTCTGGTACGTTTTGTTCTACATTTTCTATTACATCTAAATCTTCATCATAATAATTATTATCTTCTTGATATTCTTTTAATTTTTTAGATTTTATAAAAGCAATTATTGCAAGCAATATTCCGATTGATATTGCTAGTATTGTACAACCTAACATTACAAATACTGGTATCATATCTTTATCAAATTCATAACCCAATATTGTAAATGTATCATCATTATCATTAGTTGTATCTTGATTATGATTCTCTGATTCTGCTTCAATTTCTTCATTTACAAAAGTTATTGTATACTTAGAATACTCTCTTTCTTCATCTCTTATAATTATATTTATAATATTTTTATCTTCTTTTAATTCTTCTTCTGTTAAAACTTCTACAATATAATTTTCATCGTTTAATATTGCTTTTACTAATGATTTTAATTCTTCTAACGATGTAATTTTCTTATCTATTTTTACTGTGTATTCCTTTACTGTTGGATCAAACTCAGGTTCTAACTCAAAACCTTCTATTTCTAAACTATCTAAAACTATTCCATTAGATTCTTCTTGTTCATTTGTTTCTTCTTCATTTTCATCTACATTTGGTACATCTTCTCCTTCTAACGTAGCTCTAATTACTGAAATCGTATATGTTTTTGTATTTCCTGCAGCTGCTTTTACTACTATGTTAAATTTATTCGTTCCTTCTTTTAATGTTTTAGTTCCAGTTCCTGTTATTGTTTGACTACTATCTCCTTTATTTGCATAGATTGTAATTTGCGATACTTCATTTGGAACATTCACACTATAAGATGTTTTACTTGCTGAAAATCCTGAAAAATCATTTGGTGTTATTCCAAGATTACTTAAATTTGCATTTGTAGATGTTGTTGTTCCTCCTCCATTATTATTTGTTGAGTTTATAGTAACACTAGCTGAAGCATATTTTGTTTCATCATTTTCTGTTGTATAATCTGCAATAATTCCTGAAGCATTTATATTAATCGTTCCCGATGTTCCTGCTGTGCAAGTTACATTTTTTGAAGATTGTAACATTAATTCTAAAGATGTAGAATCGAGTGTTGCGTTACTAGCACTTAAATTTACTTTTCCAGCTCCTCCGCTTACTGAAACAGTAATTGTAAAACTTTCTCCAGGAGAAACGGATGTTTTGGATGGGCTTATACTTAAACTTGCTGCATTCGAATTGGTTTTCATTATTAATAATATTACAAACATCATGAATGCACTTATAAACATTTTGTATAATGTTTTTTTATTCATTTTTCCTAGTAGATGTAGCCTTCAAAGCTTACATCTTTCTCCTTTCCTGTAAGCTTTTTAAAGCTTACATAAACTGGATGGGTGAAAATTATTTTTCACCCTTACCTCCATACGCTTTATAATTAATTAAATTCCTATACTTGAATAACCCATTATTTGATTTACAATTTTTACATAATCGGCTGGAGTAATGCTTCCATCTTTATTTATATCAGCAGCCAATTTCATTGTGTCATTTAGATTAGAAGTTCCCATTATTTGATTTACAACTTTAACATAATCAGATGGAGTAATATTCCCATCTCCATTTACATCCCCTAATTTAACTACTGTATATGTTTTTCCGTCAATTGTAACTGTTGTGCCTGTTCCTAACAAGTCAGATGTATTTGATATATCTATTCCATCTGTTCTTTTAATTACTGCATTTGTATATTTTGATTTTATATCTTCTACAGTAACTGATGGTGTCATTTTTATATTATCTCCATCAATTTTAAATTCAGCTGTTCCTGTAACTTGACCCGAATTATTATTACTTCCCATATCTACTTGATTTCTATAATCAGGTACTTCTGTACCTACTTTAGTTAAATATTCTGTAGCTACGTATCCTATTTTTTCTCCGAAATTCCAACTCTTACTACTACTATTATATGTTGTTGCTGCATTAATTTTTACCCTGCTCCAATATCCTTGATTTTCTAGTAAAACTACTACTGTATCTTTATATATATTTCCTTGTGTTGCTCCTCCAGCAGAGCTCCTAAATTCTATACCGTATTTTTTTAAGCTATCTATGTAATATAAGTTATCTCCAGTAAGTGTTGTTGGTGTACTTACTTGTGCAGACATATTGTTATATACTGGTATAGTAAATGTTAATTGTTCATCTAATATTCCACTTTCTGCATATATATCATATATAGTTCCTGCTTGATCTGACGGATCTCTTAAATTTGTCATGTATTGATGTGAATAAAAATAGCTACTTGAATATGTCTTACTTCCCATAGCTTCTGTTAATATCTCATTTCCTACTACATCAAATTTATAAAAATATTTAGTTGTTTGTCCCACAGATATATATTCACTTGCTAAAACTCTTTTTGCTCCATCTATTAAAGCATAACTAGGTGATGTCCAACCTAATTCTCTTGCCTGTATTAGACCTCTTTCTACTGCTCCACTTCCATCTGTAGCACCATAATTATAGAAATTATATAACCCTTCATATCCTGGTACTGTTCCTGAAATTGCAGTAGGAATTCCGTTGCTTCCTCTTCCTATTTCTTGGAATATTGTTGCTACTATATGTAATGGATTTATACTTGCCTGAGACGCAGCTGTCATTATATCGTCTATATATTGCTCTAAATACGTTCCACTGACAGCTCTTGCTACAATATCTCTAGTTACTCCTGTACCATTTGATAAATCTAAAAACTGAAATATCATTGCTTCTCCCATAAAATTTCTAGGATCTAAATAATAATTAACTGTTTTTGCTGATGCACAATAATACCCTGCGTCTCCCATTTGTCCGCATATACATAAAACTGTAGGATCTAATAAATTTCCTTTATAAATTGTATTTTTCAAACATGCATTTTCAGCTGCTGATGAAGTAACTTCGCTCCAATCTATTCCTGTATAATATGCATTAAACTGCCAGTTTGGATGTAAATACTTCAAATATGCCAACTCTTTTTGATAGCTCTCTGGAAAAGCGGAAATTCCTGACTTTACGTACTGTGTATATGAGGCACTCAATGCTTGTGATTCATTTGGAATTATATATATATGTATTATACTTGTTAAAATCGCTAATATTAATATGATGATAAAAAATTTTTTTATCACATTATTTCTCATTTGTTTTCCTCCATATTTATTTTTTATTTCAAAAATGTATTTTTTCCTACAATAAGTATATATTATACGATTTTTTTCGTCAATCTTTTTTCTATATCATTTTTGTTACAAAATCCCTATTTTTCAATATATTTGTTATTTTTTTTTATTTTTTATGGTATAATACTTTTAAATTTTAAAGTTTGAGGTAATTTATGAAGAAAGATATAGAACTTTTATCTCCTGTTCGGAGATTTTGATTGTCTTAAAGCTGCTGTTCAAAATGGAGCTGATACAGTATATTTTGGAGCTAATATGTTTAGTGCTAGAGCTTCTGCTAAAAATTTTGATTTAAATGAATTAAAAAAAGCAATTGAATATGCAAAATTAAGAGATGTAAAAACAAATTTAACTTTAAATATTTTAATAAAAAATAACGAATTTGAAAGTGCATTTAATTTAGCTAAAAAGGCTTATGAATTCGGTATAGATGCTATTATTGTTCAAGATTTAGGTTTAGCTAGAATTTTAATAGAATCTTTTCCTAATCTTCCTATTCATGCTAGTACTCAGCTTTCAGTTCATAATTTAGAAGGTGCTTTGAAATTACAAGAACTAGGTTTTAAGAGAATTGTTCTATCTCGTGAATTATCTTTTAAAGAAATTGATTATATAACTAAAAACATAGATGTAGAAATCGAGTGTTTTATTCATGGTGCATTATGTATTTCATATTCTGGACAATGCTTAGCTTCTAGTATGATTGGTGGTCGCTCTGGGAATCGCGGTAGATGTGCTCAGAGTTGTAGACTTCCTTATGAATTATTAGAAAATGATAAAACTATAGATAAAGGTTATTTATTAAGTCCTAGGGATTTATGTGGACTAGAATATTTACCTTCTCTTATAAAATCTGGTGTTAAGTGTTTGAAAATAGAAGGTAGAATGAAATCTCCTGAATATGTTGCAACTGTAACTAGAATCTATAGAAAATACATTGACTTAGCATATTTGGAAAAAGAATATATTATTTCAGAAAAAGATAAAAAAGATTTAATGCAAGTCTTTAATCGTGGCTCTTTTTCTAATGGACATCTTGATTCTGCTCCAAATAAAAATCTAATATTCAAAGAAAAGCCTAATAATATGGGATTATTCTTAGGTACTGTTTCTAATTTTAATCCATCTAAAGGTTATATTACTTTAAGATTAAATCAAGATTTAGATTTAGGAGATACTGTTTCTCTTGAAAAGGAAAGTGGAAGTTATAATGTTTCTGAACTTATATCTAAAAATAAAAATATAAAATCTGCTTTTTCTGGAGACTTAGTTATAATTGGTCGTATGAAAGGAAATATTCACATTGGTGATAAGATTTTTAAAATGTCCTCTAAATTATTAAATCAAAGCGCTTTAAGTAGTTTTGAAAATGATGTTCAAAATATAAAAATTCCTTTAAATTGTCAGGTGAAAATAAAAAAGGATTATCCTATTTCGATGAGAATTTTTTATGATGAACCTAATAGTTCTTTCTCAAGCACTTATTCTGGATTAGATGTATCAGTTTCTTTAGATGTTTATCCAATAGATGCTATTAATAAACCTTTAGATAAAGAACAAATTATTAAACAAATTAGTAAAACTCTATCTACGCCTTATAAATTTTCTTCTATAAATATAACTTTAGATGATAATCTTTTCTTACCAAGTTTTAGTTCTTTAAACGAGCTTCGTAGAAAAGGCTTGGAAAAAGTAGAAAAATTCGCTTTATCTAAAATACATAGAAATTCTTCTTCAACTATTTATAATATTGATTTTGTGAATAAAATGGAAAATACAAGTCTCTCTCCTACAGCTAAGATATCTGTACTTCTTAATAATTTAAATTTAGATTTTAATTATAATAATTTAGAAAATATTGATAATTTATATATTCCGCTTAAATTTTTTAATAATAAGAATTATATAAATATTTTAGAAACATTAAATAAAAATTTTAATACTTACATATATATTCCTACTATACTTAAATCTGAATATATTAATACTTTCAAGGGAATTATTGATTACGCTATACAAAAATTTAATATTAAAGGATTTGTACTTTCTAATATATCTAACTTTGAATTATTAAGAAATTTTGAAAATAAAAATTTCGATTTTATTACTAATTATACTTTTAATGTTTTTAATAATAAAACAGTTTATGAATTAAAAAAACTTGGAATTACTAAATTTACTATCTCTCCTGAACTTGATAAAGATGCAATTTTAAGTTTATGTAATAATGGAATCTTAAATAGTGAATTAATTGTATATGGAAATATTCCTATTATGAATATGAGTTACTGTCTTCTTGGAAATAGTAATAAATGTTATAAAGATTGTCTTAGAAAGTGCTGCTCAGGAAATATCTATGAAGTAAAAGATAGACTCGGAATGAAATTTAGATTTATTCCTGACAATTTACAAACTGTAAGTACAATATATAACTCTAAAATTACATCACTAAAGTCTTGTGACTTTCCAATTAGTTCTGTTAGAATTGATATATTAGATGAATCAATTCTTGACATTAATAATATAATCTCTACTATAAAAAATGGAGAACGTTTAGAAGGTCAAAAATATACAAATGGAAATTTAAATAGAATTGTATAGTATATTTAAAAAAGCACAGGCTATGTAAAATCATATCCTGTGCTTTTTAAAAATATACCCCACATTAGCCGATATTGAAAAAGAATTTTTATGGACCTGTACTTAAACAGGTGGGTGCCGTCCTAAATGCTCTTGGGTTTCTTACATAAATGCAAGCATACACGCCACATATAGAGAAACTGGCTCCCTTATCCAAACTTGTAGGTTCTAAAAATTCTGTCCTCACGCACCATGCAGGGAAAATTAATTACTATTTACTTACTATGACTATATATTAACATATAGTTTTTCTTTTATCAAATTTAATTTTTTTGATTTATAATTATTTTGTTTATTATATTTTTATTTTTCTCTTTTTCTCATATATTATTCTCATTAATTTATACAATTTTATAATTTGATTTTATTATTTTTTTATTATATAATTAGATTGATTATGAAACATTTTTTAATGTCTTTTTTTGGTATTTATAGTAATATTTTGAAGTATTCTATGTTTCTTGGTTAAGTTCTTTTAAAAATCTGGTACATATTTTTCTTCATTATCTTCTAAATCCTGTATATATCCGTTTTCAATATTTAATTCGTATAAATAATTTTCAACTTGCTTATATTCTTCTTTAGTAAGCTTTCTGTTTATGTCTTTTTCTTCAAATGCTCTATATGTAGGAAAATATTGTGCCATAAGACTTACATATACATTTTCGTTTATATTTTCTTTTATCCATTTTAAGACTTTTTTAGAATTTTCTATATGATTTGGTAGAATTAAATGTCTTATTATTATTCCTCTTTTCATTATACCATTTTTGTCTAATACTACATTTGGAATTTGCCTTTGCATTTCTAATATGGCTTTAGTTGTAACTTCTACATAATTATTTGCTCCTGATAAATTAAAAGCTAAATCATCATCAAAATATTTAAAATCTGGCAAATATATGTCTACATACCCATCTAATTTTTTTAATGTCTCTATTTTTTCATAACCACTTGTATTATATACAACTGGAATTGTAAGTCCTCTTTTTTTAGCTATCTTTAAAGCTTCTATAATCTGTAATACATATGGTGTTGGTGTTACTAAATTTATATTATTTGCCCCATCTTCTTGATGTTTTATAAAATAATTTGCAAGTTCATTTATTGAAATTTCTTTTCCACTTCCTAAATTGCTTATTTTATAATTTTGACAGAACTTACATTTTAAGTTGCAGTTACTAAAAAATATTGTTCCAGAACCTATTTCTCCACTAATACACGGTTCCTCTCCCAAATGTTTTGATACTAGTCCAATCTTTATTTCTTTTCCTGCCTTACATCTTCCATATTTTCCTTTTAGTCTATTTACTTTACATTCAAATGGACATAATTTACATTCTTCTAATTCATTCATTTTCAATTTTCCCTTTTTCCTTTAATTCTGCTACGTAAATTATAATACATTTTGTCTACTTTTTAAAGTTTTTATTTTATTTTTGGGGTGACACGCACTTTTAAAAAATATTTTCATATACTTTGATATACACATATGGAGGTGTAAACATGCTAATATTCTCAATTACAGGCTTTTTTACTTTTCTTAGTACGTCTGTTTTTGTACTAGGATATATTTCAAATAATAGTTTATTTCCAGAACCATTATCTTCTAAAGAAGAAAAAGAATATATAGATAAATTTGAACAAGGTGATTCTAACGCTAGAGATATTTTGATTGAAAGAAATCTTAGGTTAGTAGCCCATATAGCTAAAAAGTATACCTCTTCTACTTTAAATTTAGATGACCTGATTTCTATTGGAACAATTGGACTTATAAAAGGTATTAATAGTTATAATTCTGCTAAAGGTGTAAAATTATCGACATATGTTTCTAGATGTATTGATAATGAAATTTTAATGTACTTACGTAGTTCTAAAAAACTAAACTCTGAAGTTTATTTAAACGAACCAATTCGGTAAAGATAAAGATGACAATGTAGTTACTCTTCAAGAAGTTTTAGAAAATAATGAAAGAAGTATTGAAGAAGAAATTGATTTAAAATTAAAACTAAAAAAATTGTATGATAAAATGGGTATTGTTCTCAAGGATAGAGAAAAATCTATATTACAAATGCGTTTTGGACTTGATGGTTCAAAACCTAAAACTCAAAACCAAATTGCTGATATTTTTGGTATTTCTCGTAGTTATGTATCTAGAATTGAAACTAAAGCTATTGGAAAACTTGCAAAAGAATTTGAAGATGAACAATAGTATAATACATATTGAAAGCTTTGCTTTCAATATGTTAATAGATATGTATACAACATCTACCTAATCTTCATTGTTATATAATACATCAACTGATATATTTTCATTATTTCTACTTTGATATATAATTAAATCTCTTAAATCTTCAAAAATATTCATAATACTCCTTTCATATATTTTATTCTCTTTAGCAACTAGTAAAGATTTTTTACTAACTTATTTAAATATAATACGACTATTATTAATAATCACTTCTTCTTCTTAATTTTAATGTTTTATCACTATTAGTAGTTAATTCAATAAATATATATCATATCCTGCTGTAGCATCTAAATCTCTTTGTGAAATTTCTATCTGTTGTTACAATTATATAAGAAAGGACAGACAATTTCGACTAATCATCTGCCCTATTTATTGTAAT
>CAYOBB010000030.1:0-9691 GCA_964402195.1 uncultured Clostridium sp.
TTGAGATGTGTTTTGGGTTTTGTTGCGGGCGAACTCGTTCGCCCCTACGGTGTTTCTAATTTCTTTGTATAATGTTTATTTTTCGGGCGGACACAAGGCTCGCCCCTACGTTTTATTGACTATTTTTAAATTTATGTGTATATTATTTTTAAATATATTTTAGAAAGGAATTAAAAATATGAATGATTTAAATTCTCTTTTATTTGAAACTAATGCTTTTAGAATTTGTGAAGAAAACAAACCTTTTTTTTATACTTCTGGAAAGATTGGCCCTTATTTTGTTAATGGCCATTTTCTATATGGTAGTGAAAAAGAAGCGAATGAGTTATTAGATTTTATCAACTATGAATTAGAAAATGTAGAAAAAGATAAGATTCCTCAAGATATTTTTGCTAAAGTTTTATATCAATATGAAAATAATATTATTTATTCTACTATTATTAATAATTTAGTCAATTTTATAAAAGAAAACATATCTTTAGATTCTATTGATTATATATCTGGTGGTGAAAGACGTGATTGGTATTTTTCTAATATAATTGCTTATCTTCTAAAGAAACCTCATTTAACTTTATATAAAGACTTATCTGCTACCGAGAGTATATATAACTTTTCTTCTAATAAAGTAATTACTAAAATTGATAATTCTAGTGTACTTCATGTTGCTGACCTTCTTAATCAATCTTCTAGCTTTTTTAAATCTTGGATTCCCGCTATAGAAAATTTAGGTGGTAAAATTTTATGGAGCGTAGTAGCTATCGATAGAGATGAAGGTGGAAGTGAAAAATTAGAAGAAGTAGGAATAAAATCTTTTGGACTTATACATATTAATGATGATTTATTTAAAAGAGCTTTATCTCTTAATATTATTAATGAAAATCAACTAAAAATGCTTAAAGATTACAGAGAAGATAAATATGATACTATGAGAAATTTTTTAATAAGTCATCCTGAATTCTTAGAAGATTCTTTAAAAGTTGGTGGAAAAACAGCTAAAAAAGCAAAAATATGTATAGATGATAATTTGTATGATTTATAATAATTTAAATTATTTAAAATGGCATATTTTTTTATATGCCATTTTAGTTATACTACTATATTCCACACTAAATTTGTACACATGCATAATACTATTCCACAAACTGTTGGAAGCAAAAATGCTACTGCAGTCCATTTCCAGCTATTTGTTTCTTTTTTTATTGTTATTAATGTCGTACTACATGGAAAATGTAATAATGTAAATATCATTACATTTATTGCGGTAAGTAATGTCCATCCATTTTGAATTAAAATTTCTCCTATTTTAAATGTATCTTCTAAATTTACCAAACTTCCCTTTTGCATATAGCTCATAAGTATTATTGGAAGTACTATTTCATTTGCTGGTAGTCCTAGTATAAATGCTGTCAAAATATATCCATCTAATCCCATTAATCTGCCAAACGGTTCTAAAAAATTAGCTATCATTGTTAGTATTGTTACATTTCCTATTGATACATTTGCGAATATCCATAATACGGCGCCTGCAGGCAGAGCTACTGCGATTGCTCTTCCTAATACAAATAAAGTTCTATCAAATATTGATCTTACTATAATTTTTCCTAATTTTGGTTTTCTATATGGTGGTAACTCTAATATAAAACTTGAGCTTTCTCCTTTTAATAGTGTTTTAGATAATATTTTTGATATTATTAAAGTTAATATTATTCCTAATAGTACTACTAATAATACTGATAATGTTGATATCAGTGAATTTTTAAATCCGAAACCTACTCCTGATATAAAAATTGTGGATATTGTAATTAAAAATGGAAATCTTCCATTACAAGGTACAAATGCATTAGTTAAAATAGCAATTAATCTTTCTCTTTTTGACTGGATTATTCTACACCCTACTACTCCTGCTGCGTTACAGCCAAATCCCATACACATAGTTAATGCCTGTTTTCCACTACTGCATACTTTTTTAAAACAATTATCTAGATTAAAAGCTATTCTAGGTAAATATCCTAAATCTTCAAATAGTGTAAATAATGGGAAAAATATTGCCATTGGTGGTAGCATAACACTAACTACCCATGTTAGTGTTTGATACATTCCATTTATTAGTAGTTCTTTTAACCATACAGGTGAACCTATATTATCAAACATTTCAAGTAGCTTTTCCTGTATGAATCCAAAGAATTCGGATAATAGCTGTGATGGATAATTGGCTCCAATAATTGTAATCCAGAAAATCATTCCTAAAAATAATAGCATTATTGGTATTCCGAATTTTTTGGATGTTAAGATTTTATCAATTTTTCTGTCTCTTTGAATATTCCTTGTTTTTTTCACAACTTCCTTTTCTATCTTTTCTGATTGTTTTACTATTTTTATTGATATAATTTCTTGAAATTTATTTTTATCAATATTTTTCTCTTTTAATGTTTCTTGTATATTTTTTACTTTCTTTTCATTTATTTTTATCTCTTTTTTTATTTTATTTACAATATTCTCATTGTTTTCTAATAATTTATTCGCAATCCATTTTTTACTTATCTTATTATTTTCTGTTTCTATTTCTTTTTCTAATTTTAGTATTTCTTCTTTTATTTCATCTGGATATTCAAGTTCAAATCCTTTTGTATCCTCACCATTACAAACTTTATATATTGCTTTTTTTAGTTCGTTTAGTGTTTTCTTTTTTGTTGCAATTGTTCCTACTACTGGAACTCCTAAAATCTCTTCTAATCTTTTTATATTAACACTAATTCCCTTTTTCATTGCTTCATCTAGCAAGTTTACACACACTACAACTTTATTTGTAATTTCTATAATTTGGAGTACTAAATTTAAATTTCTTTCTAATGATGTTGCATCTACTACAACTACTGTACAGTCTTGTTTTTCAAAGCAAATAAAATCTCTTGCTATTTCTTCTTCTGGAGAATCTGACATAATTGAATATGTCCCTGGAAGGTCTACTAATAAAATCTCTTTTTCTGAATATGTATATGTTCCAAAGCTATTTTCTACTGTTTTTCCTGGCCAATTCCCAGTATGCTGATGCATACCTGTTAAGCTATTAAAAATACTACTTTTCCCTACATTTGGGTTTCCTGCTAGTGCTACTGTATAATCGCTTTTTTCTTTAAATTCATCTAGATTATTTTTTAGTAATTTATTACCTGTAGAATTTGAAGTTAATCCCATCTTCTCACCTCTTACTTCTTAATATTATAATGTATGAAATCACAATAAATATGTTAGTCAATTGACAAAAAATTTTTTTTACTCCATAATATATTTAAAGTTATATTGAGGAGTTTCTAATGAATAATTTTAATGACATTTATGAAAAACTTTATGAGCAATATTCTTCACAAATAGATCAAAAAAAAGAAAATGAAAAAAAATTACTTATTATCAGTCTTTTGTTTTATATATTTATTATATTTATATTATTTATAAGTTCATGTGGTGTATTTTTCCCTTTATTTACAATTTTGTATATTATAACTTTAATTTTTATATTTTCTACATCTACTTATAAAAAGCAATTTAAAAATACTATTATAAAATCTTTGGTAAGTTTCTATAATGAAAATCTAAACTACTCTGCCAAAGATAAAATTAGTTCGTATGATTATATAGATGCTGGCTTTGAAAAATTTGATGATATTCATTCTGAAGATCATATATTTGGAACTCTTGATAATCTTGGACGACTTGATTGTTATGATTTATATACAGAATCTATTTATACAGATGAAAATGGGGTATCACATAGAAATACTATTTTTACAGGTTTTTTCTCAATGCTTCAGCTGAATTTTAATACCAATGCTACTATTAAAATTCATTCTGATAAAGGATTCTTAGGAAATAGCTTATCTAAAAATAAAATGCAAGTTTCTATGGATTCTCAGGAATTTGAAAAAGTTTTTAATGTATATTCTACTGATAAAATAAAAGCTATGCAGATTTTAACTTCCGATGTTATGGAATTAATGATAGATTTTAAAAATAAATATAACTTTAAATACGAAATTACTATTAAAAACAATATGATTTATATTAGAATTCACTGTAAAGATTTATTTGAAACAAATTTGTTTAAAAGTTCCTTAGATTTCGATACTCTTTATGAATATTTCAATATTATAGATTTCACTTGTAATTTAAATACAGCTTTGGTAAAATCTATCGAGAATTCACAAATTAATTAGAAAGGTTTTTTAAATTATGTCTGGGGTTATTTTTTTTATAATTATTTTAGTAATCATTATTTTTCTTATATATAATTCACTTGTATCTTCTAGAAATAAAGTTCTTCAGGCTAAGTCTTCTATTGATGTTTATCTTACTCAAAGATTTGATTTAATTCCTAATTTAATTGAATGTGTAAAAGGCTATGCTGCTCATGAAAAAGAAATTTTTGCTAATATAACTAAATTAAGGGTTGAGTATTATAATACTAAAAATTTAAAACAAGGTAGTTTATTAAACTCAAAATGTAATCAGTTATTAGCTATAGCAGAAAACTATCCAGAATTAAAAGCAAGTGAGCATTTCTTAAATTTACAAAAAAATTTGACTAAAATAGAAAATCAGCTTCAAGCAGCCAGAAGATTATATAATTCTGAAGTTACATTATATAATACAAAAATCCATACTGTTCCTATTAATATTTTTGCTTCTTCTTTTGGTTTTACTGATATAGAATTATTTGAAATAGAGACTGGTAAAGAAAAAAATATTGATGTTGATATTTAAATTTATATGTAAATTAGTACGAGTAATAATTTTCTACCCGTACTAAAATTTTATATATATTTTCTTGAAATTGATATTTTTATTCTATCTATTCCATAAATTAAATATCCAATTATTATAAATGTTATTGTTAATAGTAATATATTACTACTTACCTGCTCTACTCCTAATTTATTTATATCTAAAAAAATATATACATATTTACTCATACTAGAATTTATTTTTTCTAATATTCCTAAATTTGCTTGAATATATACAAATATAATATATATATATGGTCCTATTGTCCATATAATAGGGTCATACCATTTAAATCTTTTCTTTTCATCAAACAATATCCAATCAAAAATTGTTATAACTGGCATACAATAGTGTAATATAATATCAATTGGTTTTAATGTTTCATATGGATTTATTTTTAATGCATATGGAATTAGTATAAAATGATATACTGTCATTGTTAGAATAATAGATATCATTATTTCTCCCTTTATATGAGCAGAAATACTTGTATATCCATATATTCCATCTTTTTTTATATCTACTATTGTTTTTATAAATAGTGCCAAGAATAATCCCATACAAAACAAATTACTAATAACAGTAAAGTAAAATAAATTAGATATTTTAAATTCTCCTTGCATTATTCCAAAATCATACATCAGAGAAAAAGAACTTAATCCTAGCGCTAATATCCTATAAATTAAAGATATAATTCTATTATTGATGTTCATATATTTATCTCCTTGTATAAACTTTATTCTATATCTAGTCCGAAACTAATACCTATTGCACTATTAATACGATCCATAACATTTGTATCATCTATATGCCCAATTTTTTCTTTTAATCTACTTTTATCAATAGTCCTTATTTGTTCCGCTAAAACAATTGAATCAGATTTTAAACCTCCTTCTCTTGATCCTATTTCTATATGAGTTGGTAATTTATTTTTTGTAGTTTGCGAGGTAATTGCTGCTGCAATTACTGTTGGACTATATTTATTTCCTGTATCATTTTGAATGATTAAAACAGGTCTAATACCTCCTTGCTCTGATCCTACTACCGGACTTAAATCTGCATAAAACATATCTCCTCTTTTTACTATCATTTTCTTCACTCCTGCTAATTCTATATTTAAGATTTGTAAATTATCATATTTTAATATTAGAAAATTTTTATTATATAATTTCTATCTCTTTATATAATATGTAAATTGTCCTATTCTTGTTTATATCTTCTATCTCTAATTTTGCAGGTTTGTTTGTTTGTTTATCTAACCATAATGTTTTGTATTGTACATATTTATTTCTTTGATTTTTTACTTTTATATTAAATTTATAAAAATTATCTTCTTCTGTTACTTCTTTTTTATCTGTTTCTTCCCATTCTTTTACAAATGTATCTAAAAATAGAATATTATCAGTCATATAATTATAATCATTATAAATTTTAGTTAAGTTTAATTTATTATTTTTTATAGTAACTTTATTTTGTCTATTTTCTATTGTAATTCCTTCTATTTCTCCATCTAAACCTTTTTGATATTTATAATCTTCGCATGCAGTTTGTTCTATATTATATATATTACTATTTTTATTACTATATATTGTAATTTCTGCTATAGCCTTATATTCCCTAATATTTAAAATATAGCTTTCTGCTTGATTTACATCTTTGATAATTATATTATTTCCATTTTTTCTTAAGTTATAATAGTAAAAACAAAAAAATATTATAATTACAAGTAAAAAAATAATTGTAATAAAAATACCTCTTTTCATGTGTTTCTCCTTTATAGTATTTTTATTACAATTCTATGTTTTAAAATATAAAAAATGTATTGTCCTTTATTGTAGTCATTATTAATATTGTTAAATCATGTACAAAAAGTATTTAAAAAAATTAATAGTATTTTTATAACTACTTTTCTATATTTAATATATAATTAGTTAAAAGTTCCTCTATTTCATTTTTGGATTCTAGTGTATTTATTTTTACTCTTATTTTACTTGCCTCTGGCATGTTTTTTATATACCATGCTATTTGTTTTCTCATTTCTCTTACTGCTGTATATTCACCTTTTTCTTCTACTAACAATCTTAAATGTTTTAGTATTACTTTAAGTTTCTCTTCATTTGAAATTTTAAATTTTTCTCTTCCTTCTAAATATTCTATTATTTCAGAAAATATCCATGGTGAACCTAAAGCAGCTCTTCCAATCATTATTCCATCTACACCTGTATATTTAAACATTTCTTCAGCAGTTTTTCCATCCACTATATCACCATTTCCTATAACAGGTATTTTTACTTCTTGCTTTACTTTCTTTATTATGTCCCAATCAGCTTTTCCAGAATAATATTCCTGTCTTGTTCGTCCATGTATTGTTATACTTGATGCTCCTGAGCTTTCTATTCTTTTAGCAGCTTCTACTGCTACAATATTTTCGCTATCCCATCCTTTTCTTATTTTTACTGTTACAGGAACCTTAGATGCTTTTACTACTTGCCTCGTAATTTCTTCTACTAACTTTAAATCTAATAATAACTTGCTACCATCTCCATTTTTAACTACTTTTGGAGCTGGACATCCCATATTTATATCTATTATATCTGCTTTATCACTTAAAATTTTGGCTGCATTTGCCATAATTTCTGGTTCATTTCCAAATATTTGTATACTTACAGGTCTTTTTTCCCCTTCCATATTTATCATTTTTAATGTTTTTTCATCTTGATAACAAATTGCTCTTGAACTTACCATTTCT
This sequence comes from uncultured Clostridium sp., assembly GCA_964402195.1. Classification (GTDB taxonomy): domain Bacteria; phylum Bacillota; class Clostridia; order TANB77; family CAG-508; genus UMGS1994. Next base: position 7,529 of record CAYOBB010000030.1, read on the forward strand.
GTCGTAACTAATGAAGGTCCATATATTTTACATATTTTTCTAAATGGCAGGTCTGTTATACCTGCCATTGGTGCTAGTAATATATTATTTTCTAACTCTACATTTCCTATTTTTAATTTTTTTAAATACATTTTATTCCTCTTTTATATATTATAAATCGTCTTGCTCTATTATTTTCTATTTTTTGAGGGCGAACACAAGGTTCGCCCCTATTATAAATATCGTCTAAATTTATAAAAAGTATTATTTTATTACTCTATAAATATTGCTTTTTGTCTTCTTGCGCTGATGTTTAATATAAGTCCTATACATATGAAGTTAGTAAGGAGTGAACTTCCTCCATAACTTACAAATGGTAATGGTACCCCAGTAATTGGTAATAGTCCCATTGTCATACCTATATTTTCTAGCATATGAAAACAAAAAATCCCAGCTATTCCGATTGCTATATATGAACCAATATTATCTTTTGCTGTTTTAGCAATGTATATTGTTTTGGTAATTAATATTACATATATTACTATAATACTTGCTGCTACTACAAAACCCATTTCTTCACCAATGGCTGAAAAGATAAAATCTGTAGTCTTTGGATGTAAATATCCTAGTTGAGTTTGATTTCCTTGAAGAAATCCCATACCAAATATTTGACCAGCTCCAATCGCTAGTTTAGATTGAATAATATTATATCCCGATCCGTCTTGGGTCAGACTCTGGATGCAAAAAAATTTCAATTCTTGAAATAGCATGAGCAGGCAAGTTTTTATATATAATAGGTACCATAATACACGCAAGTATAATCGTAGCTATTATGTATTTTTTGTCAATTCCTGATGTAAATATTATAAATATAGTTGCAAATATAAATGCAGTTGCTGTACCTAAATCTGGCTCTATAGCTATAAGAATAATTGGAACTGCAACAACTACTAGAAATATTATTAACTTTAATGGTTTATTTATTTCCTTTTTATTTTTTGCTTGCAATATATTTAAGCTATATGCCATAAAAAGAATGACTGCTATCTTTGCAAATTCTGATGGTTGAAAAGAAAATGAACCAATATTAAACCAGCTTCTGGCTCCATTTATCTCTTCTGTAAATAAAACGATAATTAATAAAAATATAAATACTCCATAGGCTAGAGGCGAAAATCTTGTAATTTTATTATAATCAATTATTGTAAATATGATTAAAAATGGTATGCTTATAGCAAACCATTGCAATTGTTTTTTAAATTCTGAATAATCTGAATTTTGGGTAGTAGAAAAAAGAGCTATTAATCCGATAGCCAACAATAATAAACTACAAATTAAAACTCCCCAATCCATATTTTTTAATATTTTTTTATTCATTTTTACCTCTTAATATTTTATCTTAATTTATATTACATTTAGGGTAGACTTTAATTTCTACACTATCATTTATTATACAAATTTAAGATTTAAATTTTCTCTTGTTCTTCTTTAGTTTCTTTTTTATCTTTTTCTATATTCTCTTTATTTTCTTCTAATTTTTCATTAGCTTTTTCTTCTTTTTCTATTGTTTTATTTTCCGTCTTTTCTTCTTTTTTATTTTCTTTATCGTTTTCTTCCTTTAGCTTTTCTGCCTTAACATCATTTCTTATATTTACTATAGGTATATTGGCATATAAAGCTGGTGCTCCATTTGTTCCATCCTCATTTGCTTGATTAGTTAATCTTACATCTATAGCATTTTCATCAACTACTATATATTTTTTTATTACATCTATAATTTCTTGTTTCATTAATTCTAAAAAATCAGCAGAAACATTAGCTCTATCTTGCATTAAAACTAGGTGCAGTCTTTCTTTTGCAGCATTTTTAGAATTATCAATATTTTCATTTTCTGTTTTAAATATTCTTTTGAAAAAGCTTGTCATTCTTTCGAACATTTTTTACCTCCAGTTATTTTGTTTATTTTCTAAAAAAGAAATTTTTTATTCTAGACAAAAAGCTTGTCTCTTTTCCAGGAACAGTCACTTCTATATTTTCACCTAAAATTCTTTTAGAAATTTCTATATATGCTTTACCTGAAGGTGCTTTTTTGTTAGAAATAACAGGCTCTCCTTTATTTGTTTGTGTTATAATATATTCATCATCTGGTACAACCCCTATTAGGTCAATTGAAAGTAAATCAAC
>CAYOBB010000031.1:0-473 GCA_964402195.1 uncultured Clostridium sp.
AAATCTCTAATTTATGATAAACCTTTTTACCTTTTTTCAAAATCGCATATCCATTACCCTCAAAATCAGAATTAGATAATTCATATTTTATGTCAGTTATTTTTTCATCATTTAAAGAAATAGCTCCCTGTTCTATTAGCTTCTTAGCTTGTCCCTTTGATTGGGTAATATTAGCTCTAACAATGGCATCTACTATACTAATGTTCTCTTCCACCTTTGTAGTAGGCATATTTTGTATATTTCCTCCGCCTTCAAACAATGCATTAGAAGCATCCATTGCCTTTTTAGCTTCATCTTCCCCATGAACTAGTTTTGTAATCTCATAAGCCAAAATCTTTTTAGCCTCGTTTATTCTTTCATCTTTATAACTAGTTAATTCTTTTATATCTTCAATAGACAAGAATGTAAGCATCATCATAGCATTTTCTACATCATCATCTGCTACATTTCTCCAATATTGATAAAATTCATAT
>CAYOBB010000031.1:483-9615 GCA_964402195.1 uncultured Clostridium sp.
TTTTTTCTGCATCTAACCATAAAGCTCCTTTTACTGTCTTTCCCATCTTCTTTCCTTCTTTCGTTGTAAGAAGTTTAAAAGTAAGTCCATATGAATCTTCTGAACCAATCTTTCTAATAAGCTCAACTCCACCAATTATATTTGACCACTGATCATTACCACCAATTTGTAACTTACACCCATAATTATCATGCAAATATAAAAAATCATAAGATTGCATAAGCATATATCCCATTTCAAAAAAAGTTAAACCAGTATCTAATCTATTTTTGTAACAATCTGCCGCAAGCATTTTATTTACAGAAAAATGAACACCAATATTTCTCATAAACTCTAAATATTTTAAATCTAATAACGAATCTGCATTATTTACAATAATCGCTGCATTTTCTCCCTCAAAACTTACAAATCTCTCAACCTGTTTTTTTATCTTTTTTATATTATTATCAATATCTTCCCTTGAAAGCATTTTTCTCATATCTGTTTTATCGGAAGGGTCTCCTATAACAGCAGTTCCACCACCAACTAAAATAATAGGTCTGTGTCCAGCTTTTTGCAAATGAGAAGCTACCATAAGAGAAACAAAATGTCCAACATGAATACTATCAGCTGTAGGGTCAATCCCAATATAAAATGAAACACCTTTCTTTGATAATAATTCTTTTATCTCATCACTATGTGTTAATTGTTCTATATAACCCCTTTTTTCTAAAGTCTCAAAAACATTATACATTTTTAACTTCATCCCTTCTATTGTCTCTTTTCTACTTTACCACCTAAATTTCCTATATTAGAAAATTCTTTATTTAATAAAAATCTATTTACATTTTTAGAATTAATACCAGTCTTAATTGATATATCTTGAACTGTGGCACCAGCACCATACTCTTCAAAATAACCTTTAAGTTTAGCCACATCTAAATTCTCACTAGAAATACAATCTTGACAAACCTGCATTTCTGTTACATAAAAATTACCACAACGAGGACATTTTTTAAATTCCATTCTATTACCTCCAACTTTCTATCTTAAATTTTGTGGACATTGTATCATAAAAGAAATAAAAAGGAAATAGTTTTTTAATTATTTTCTTTTTATATGTTATTGGATGTTACAATTCATAGCTTGCTTGCGAAATTTCATAATATATTATGATACTTCTTACACTACTCTTCATCAATAAACTGTGAATTGTAACTTACTGGATAATAGTATATAAATTTTTTGTAAAATTTTACTTAAATCATAAAGGTTTTGAAGAATTTACAAAATTACATATTTTCGGGCATAACAATCCCCCGCCTATTTAACAAAACTTATTAAAACCTTCATTATCAAATAAGCAATTCCCATACATACTGGAAAAGTAAAAATCCAAGCTTTTATTATCTCAAAAAACTTTATAAAATTTACTTTTCCATCTGTAGCTGAAATTATGGAAACAGTCTTTACATGACTAGTACTTACTGGCATTCCATTTACACTAGATAAAAGCAAAATAAAAATTGTTGATATATCACTAATTATTGCATTTTTTCTTTTTAAATCTACTAAATTTGTTCCTAAAGTTTCTACTATTTTTCTACCTCCTGTAGAAACACCTATAAACATAATAATTGAAGTAACTATAATAATCCAGATATAATCTTTAGCTAAAACCACTTCTGGAACAATCAAGCTATTCATCACACAATAAAAAACAATTAAAATACCTATAAATTTTTGTCCATCTTGTGCTCCATGCATAAAGGAAACACCAAAACTAGATAAAACTTGAATACCTTTCTTATCTTCTAATTTTTCATTACTTTTTAAAATTTTTAAAAAAACTTTTGTAATTACAACTGTTCCTAAAATTGAAAAAATTAATCCTATAGCTATCTTTTTCCAAGCTTCAACACTTATTCCATCTAACCCCTCACTTGCAATTATCGCTCCAGTTAATCCAGATACTATGCTATGAGTCTCACTAGTTGGAATTCCAAAACACATAGCAATATTGGCAAAAAGAATTGTAGAAATTATTCCCGAAAAAACAATACATAATCCTTCTATTTTATTAGAAAAACTAACCATTTCAGTAATTGTATTTGCAACAGATAAATTAAAAAAGCTCATAAAGATTATTCCTAAAACATTAAAAAAAGCACTAAATAGCGCAGCCCTTTTAAAGCTTAATACTTTTGTTCCAACTAAAGTAGAAATAGCATTAGGTGCATCAGTTAGTGCATTTGTATAAATTAAAAATATAATTGATAAATAAATTAAGATATAAAATATCATAAATCATCCTTTTATTTTTTAAAGTTTCTTATAAGTAAAAGTTCATTTTTTTCATAAATAAACTTATATATCTTATAATCCCTCAAAATCTTTCTTATATACATATTTGTTTCTTTATAAGGTACATTTTCAATATCACTTCCATCTTCATTAATTACTCCATCTTTAATCCAATTATTCACATTTCCTGTACCAGCATTATATGCTATAATAGCTAAATTTATGTTTCCATCATATTTTTTTATTAAATCTGAAATATATTTTGTACCAATTTTTATATTAATTTCCTCATTATATAAATCAACATTTTCCACATCAATTTTTTCTCCAATTTCATCTGCAGTCTCTTGTAATAATTGCATAAGACCTATTGCATTTTTAGAAGAATTCGCATCTTTATCAAAATTACTTTCACCCTTTATAATTGCATAAATTAGATATTTATCTACTTGATATTCTTCAGAATATTCTTCTACATATTCACTATATTTCAAAGGATATACCTTTTTAATTATCACTTTATATGCAAAAATTATTATTAAAGTAATAACAATAATTACAGCAATACATTTTATCTTTTTCAAAATTTTACCACCTTTTTTACTTTACCTGATACCAATTCTCTCCCTCTGACATATCAATCTTTAAAGGAACAGTTAATTTTGTTGCATTCTCCATAGAATCAGCTAAAATATTTTTTACCATATCTAATTCTTCAATTTTTACTTCTATTAATAGTTCATCATGAACTTGCAAAACAATCTTTGATTTCAAGTTTTCTTCCTTCATTTTTTTATACACATTAATCATGGCAATTTTCATTATATCTGCAGCCGTTCCTTGAATTGGAGTATTCATAGCTACCCTATCGCCAAATTTTCTTACCATATAATTATTAGACTTTAGTTCTGGGACATATCTTCTTCTCTTAAATAAGGTCTCTACATATCCCTTTTCTTTAGTTTCCTCAACAATATCCTCCATAAACTTTTTAATTCCATTATACTTATCTAGATATTGGTCAATATAATTTTTAGCTTCTTTCCTTGAGCAACGAATCTGTCCAGCCAATCCGAAATCACTAATACCATAAACTATTCCAAAATTTACGGCTTTAGCCTTACTTCTTAATTCTTTTGTAACCTTTTCCATCGGAACTCCAAAAACTTTAGAAGCAGCTTGAGTATGAATATCTTCATCATGCTTAAATGCATCAAGCATAGCCTCATCTTTGGAAATATGAGCTAAAACTCTAAGCTCTATTTGAGAGTAATCTGCATCTAAATAAATAAATCCTTTCTCTGGTTTAAATACTTTTCTTAATTTCTTACCAAGTTCTATTCTTGTAGGAATATTTTGTAAGTTAGGCTCAGTACTACTAATTCTTCCAGTAGCAGTTACAGTTTGATGAAAAGAAGAGTGAATTCTCTCGGTATTACTATTAATATATGAAACCATACCATCTACATAAGTAGAATTTAATTTCATAAGCTGTCTATATTCTAAAATATATCCTATAATCTCATGTTCGCCTTGAATTTTCTCTAAAGTATCAACATCCGTAGAATATCCATTTTTGGTTTTCTTTCCAACTGGTAATTTTAATTTTTCAAATAATATTTCTCCTAACTGTTTTGTAGAATTTATATTAAATTGCTCTCCTGCTAGTTCATAAATTCTATTAGTTAATTCCTCTAAACCTTTTTTTAGCTCTTCTCCAAATGCAATTAATTCTTTCTTATCTACATACATCCCATTAATCTGCATCACAGCTAAAACCTCTAAAACAGGCATTTCAATATTATTAAATAATTCTAACATATCATTATTTTTAAGTTCGTCTTTTAATACTTGATGAAGATTACCTATGGCATAAGCATTTTTACCAGCCTCATTACTTATCTTTTTCTCTTCAAGATTATCAAATAAGTTTATTTGTTCATTTTCTTTCTGTTTGTTACCATAGTCATCCAAATTTTGATTTAAATAATTTTTCATTAAATCATTTAATGTATATTGATTAGTAGTAGAATTTAATAAATACCCTGCGACCTTAACATCAAACATAAAATTTTCAGGATTAATTCCATTCTCTTTTAAAATTATATAATCTTCTCTTAAATCAAAACCACATTTTAATACATTTTTATTTTCAAATACCTCTTTTAATATCTTAATATCATGTACTATATCATAATAAACTATATTTTTTTCTTTATCATATATACTAATTGCTTTAACATTTTTATTAATTATTGATTTTTCATCATCCTTAAATTCTAAAAAGAAATATAAAACACCTCTATTTTCTACTTCTTTTAGTATATCTACTAACTTTTCATTATTAATTTCTTCTATTTTAAAAGTATCCTTTTTTTCTTTATTTTCTTGTGCTTCTGTTAAATTAAACCTTTCGATATAACGATTAAATCTTAAATCTTTAAATATTTCTAGAACCTTTTCTTTATCCCAATCTTTTATTTTTAAATCATCTATAGTTTTGTCGATAGGTGAAGAAATATTAATAGTACCAAGAGTTCTAGACAAAAAAGCTAAATCTCTGTTTTCTATTATTTTTTCTCTTTGTTTTCCCTTTAAATCATCTTGATTTTCATCAATACATTTATATAGCTCATCAATAGATTTGTATTTTTTTATAAGCGAAAGAGCTGTTTTTTCTCCAATACCTGGTACTCCAGGTATATTATCAGATGTATCTCCCTGAAGACCTTTCACTTCTATTAACTGTTTAGGCTCAACGCCATAAACTTCTAAGACTTTATTTCTATCAAAATTCTCAGTTTCAGTCTTTCCAGCTTTAGTTCTAGGAATTTGAATAGTTACCTTATCAGTTGCAAGTTGAAAAGCATCTCTATCACCTGTAAGTAAAATAACTTCTAAACCTTGTTTTTCTCCTATAACTGACAAAGTACCTAAAATATCATCAGCCTCATAGCCTTCTTTTTCGATAATAGTAATATTCATTGCATTTAAAATATTTTTTAAAATTGGCATTTGAGCAGCTAACTCATTAGGCATTCCTTTTCTAGTAGCCTTATATCCCTCATATAATTTATGTCTTGCAGTAGGAGCTTTTAAATCAAACGCAACAGCTAAATAATCTGGCTTTGTTTCCTCTAATAATTTAAATAAAATTGCTAAGAAACCATATACTGCATTAGTATAAGTTCCATCTGCAGTTTGAAGCATCCTACTTCCCATAATTCCATAAAAAGCTCTATTTACAATACTATTTCCATCAATAACAACTAACTTTTCCAAAATAAAAATCTCCTTATTATTTAAACTTACTCTTCATCTTATTTATATGTTTTTTTATATACCATAATATACTTTTAAATTGTTTTCATATTCAAAATAATTTCCTACAATTTTCCAAAATTCTTTTTCATCTCCATAACCTAATTTTTCTGCAAAATATTTCATAACCCCTTCTACTATTAACGCATGTTTTATATGAAAATTTTCTTTATTATACTTTTTTAATAAACTAAAAGTTTCTTCTCTATTCATAACTGTTATTTCTCCTTTATTATATCTTTTATTACCTCACCAGCTATAATTAATCCCGCTACTGATGGAACAAATGAAATACTTCCAGGTACTTGATTACGGGCTGTACATTTTCTTACTGTTCCAGGAGGACAAATACAACCAGTCTTGCAACTACTTTCTAAAGACTTATCTGGCTTTATTGGTTCTTCCTTTGAATAAAGAACTTTCAGTTTTTCTATCCCTCTAGCTCTTAATTCTTTTCTCATCACCTTAGCCAATGGGCATATACTCGTTTTATAAATATCTGTTACTTCAAATCTAGTTGGATCTAGCTTATTCCCGGTTCCCATACAAGATATAATTGGAATATTCAATTTATTTGCCCTTAATACTAATTCTATTTTAGCTGTCACTGTATCTACGCTATCTACTATATATGAAACAGTATTATCTAAAATCTCCTTACTATCTGGCATAAAAAATTCTTGATATATTTCCACCTTTGCATTTGGATTTATTTCTAATATTCTCTCCTTAGCGACCTCTACCTTAGGTTTTCCAACTGTTTTTCTAGTAGCAATAATCTGTCTATTTAAATTAGTTAAACAAACTTTATCATCATCAACTAATATAAAATTACCTATTCCAGCTCTTGTTAATCCTTCTAGTACAAAAGAACCAACACCACCAATTCCAAATACAGCTATCTTTGCATTATTTAATTTTTCTATTCCTTCTTTTCCTATTAATAATTCTGTTCTAGAAAATTGATTTAACATATCATAATCCTTTCTAAACATTGTCTCATTTCTAATATTACTTTATATCTTTTACTTCAAATCCAGCTTCTTTAATTACCTCTTTTATTTTATTATTATCTATTTTCTTTTCTAACTCTATAACAGCATTTTTATTTTCTAAATTCACCTCTACTTTATTAATTCCTTCTAATTTATCTAAAGCTTTTTCTACACTCATTTTACAATGATTACATTGCATCCCTTCAATATAAATTATTTTGGTAATCATCTTATTTTTTTTCTCCTTAAAATCTGGTCTAAATTTATTTAATCTTAATGCATTTGTAACAACACATACAGAACTTAAACTCATAGCTACAGCTCCTATCATTGGACTTAATTTAAATCCAAAACTAGAATAAAATACACCAGCAGCTACAGGTATTCCTATCGCGTTATAAAAAAATGCCCAAAATAAATTCATTTTAATATTTCTTATAACAGCTTTACTCAAATCAATTGCAGTAACAACATCATTTAAACTGTTTTTCATTAAAACAATATCAGCACATTCTATAGCAATATCCGTTCCAGAACCAATTGCGAGTCCTACATCAGCCTTAACTAACGCTGGACTATCGTTAATCCCATCACCAACAAAAGCTACTCTCTTTCCTTTTTTTTGAAACTTTGATACTTCTTTTTCTTTATCTTGTGGTAATACTTCAGAAACAACTTTATCGATTTCTAAACTTTTTCCAATAGACTCTGCTACAATTTTATTATCTCCTGTTAGCATAACTACTTCTATATTTCTTCTTTTTAATTCTTTAATTGCCTTATAACTACTTTTCTTTATAGTATCAGCTACAGCTATCATTCCTATTATTTCTTTTGTTCTTGCAAAATAAATAACAGTCTTTCCTTGTTTCAAAAGATTATCCGCTTCATTATCTATATTAATACCATTTTCTTTAATAAAGTTAATATTTCCACCGAAATATTCTACACCATCTATTTTTCCCCTTACACCTCTACCAGAAACAGAAATAAATTCTTCTACATTTACTAATTGTAAGTTACTTTCTTTTACTTTATCTATAATAGCCTCTGCTAAAGGATGCTCTGAATTTCTTTCTAAACTTCCTGCAATTTTTAACAATTCATTTTCTTCTATAAATGAAGTTATATCTGTAACTTTAGGTTTTCCCTCTGTTATAGTTCCAGTTTTATCTAAAACAACTGTATCTACTTCATGTAATAGTTCTAAAGCCTCTGCTGATTTAATTAGTATTCCATTTGAAGCACCTTTTCCTGTTCCTACCATAATTGCTACTGGTGTTGCTAAACCGAAGAGCACATGGACATGAAATTACTAAAACAGCTATACCAATACTCAAAGCAAACTCAAAACTCTGACCATTAACCATCCAAAATATAGTTGCTAAAATTGCAATTATTATAACACATGGCACAAATATTCCACTTACCTTGTCTGCAAGTCTTGCTATTGAAACTTTGGAATTACTAGCCTCTTCTACTAATTTTATAATTTGAGAAAGGGTTGTATCTCCTCCTACCTTTGTAGCCTTCATCTTTAAATATCCATTTTTATTAATTGTTCCAGAAACTATTCTATCTCCTACTGTTTTTTCTACTGGAATACTTTCCCCTGTTATGCTAGACTGGTCTATAGAAGAACTTCCTTCTATAATTTCTCCATCTACTGGTATACTTCCTCCTGGCTTAATTAATATAATGTCTCCTACAATAATCTCATCTATACTTATTTCTGCTTCCTTTTCATCTCTTAAAACAACTGCAGTTTTGGGAGCTAAATTAATTAACTTACTAATAGCATTACTAGTTTTCCCTTTAGATTTTGTTTCTAGATATTTTCCAAAAGTAATTAAAGTAAGTATAGTTCCAGCAGATTCAAAATAAATATCCATAGAATATTTTGAAACAATATCTAATTTATTATGTCCTAACCCATATCCTATCATATAAACTGCCCAAATTCCATAAACAATTGCTGCTGAACTTCCAATTGCAATTAAAGAATCCATATTTGGTGATTTTTTTAATAATCTTTTAAATCCAACAATAAAATAATTTCTATTAACATATACAATTGGTAACAATAATAAAAACTGCGTAAATCCAAAAGTAACTCCGATTTTCATTTCCATGAAATAGATTTTTTATGATTTGAGGAACAGGTATTCTAAACCATTCATTTAGCATATGATGCATTGCTATATACATAAGTGGAATTAAAAAACAAACAGATATAATTAATCTTTTTTTCATGTATTTAATATTATCTTTATTATCAATAAGTTTTTCTTTTTTTATATTGCTTTTCTTCTCATCTAAAACACTTGCTCCATATCCCACATCTATTACAGACTTTATAATTTCTTCATCAGTTAGTATTTCTTCATCATACTCTACCATCATATTATTTGATAATAAATTAACATTTACACTTTTTATTCCTTTTAGTTTATTTACAGCTTTTTCTACATGCGAAGAACAACTGCTACAAGTCATACCCTGAATATCAAATTTCTTCTTCATAAATTCTCCT
>CAYOBB010000032.1:0-3179 GCA_964402195.1 uncultured Clostridium sp.
TTTCATTTTTTCTTTTATAGCCCATAATCCTATTCCACAAACAATAAATGATACTGCAGCTATAATTCCAATTTTGAAAACTTCAATTCCTATGTAATACAAATTTGGAGAAACATATAATTTATAGTGTATTCCTAAAATTATTACTCCCATAACACTTATAAAAAATGAACAATATAGTCCTATATTGATAATATTTAATATCTTTTTATCCACTTTTTCTAATATATTTATGAAATTTTGAAACATCTTCATTACCTCCATATATAAATATTAGCAAATTTATTTCTCTAAATCAAAGGTAATTTATTCCTTATTAATTTCATTATTTATTCTAAACTTGTAATATTTTAATAAATAGGAATCAGTAGTAAATTAGAGTTGCAATGGGAAACACTGCAAAGAACGGTAGGATATCCCTTTAATAAGGGGCTCTTTGACTAATCTTCGCAGTATTTCTTTCGACTCTAATTTACTACTAATTCCTGCTTTTTATAAATATTACAATTTATGAAATTGCCCTAATTTTCCCCTTATTCTCTTGTATTTTTTTATGTCTTAGTATATAATTTTTTTCAAATTTGAAAAGGAGATTTTACTTTTGAAAAAGTTTGTTTGTAATAATAAAAGAATTTTATTATTAATAGGAATATGTCTAGTAGTAATTATTATTTCTATACTATTATTTATAATATTTTATAAAGAACATAACGTCCCTATTACATATAAAGAATATACTGGATATTTAAATAATTTTTCTATTAAAGTTAATGAAAATTTTGAATTTGATAAACTAGAAGAAAATCCAGAATATGAATTAATTTTGGAGTCTCAGAAATTTAACAGTTCTATTTATGTTTCATCTTTTGATAGCACTAGTGTACGTTCTATTGAAACTGTTATAAACTCAGATAAAGATGATTTTTCTTCTAAATTTGAAAATGTATCTGATATTTCTGATATTACAAGTTTAGAAATTTCAGAATATAATGTCTATGAATATCATTTCACTTCAAATAATAAATATATTCAGGTCTATTATATTTTAGCTGATGATAAAGCTTATGTTCTTGATTTTTATATTGATATAAATAAAAATTATGAATATAATTTAAAAGATTCTACTAAGGAGATAATATCTTCTTTTAAAATTTTAGATACTAAACAGGAGGAAAACAAATAATGATTGAAACTATACAAGGATTTCCTATATTCGTTAAATGGATTATAACAGCTGTTATAGGAATGATGCCAATAATAGAAATTAGAGGAGCTATCCCTATAGGCGTTACATTGGGACTAGATTATATAACCTCTTATATCTGTAGCTTCATAGGTAATATTATTCCAATATTTTTTATTGTAAAATATATTAGACCTTTATTTGATTTCTTTGGAAGATGGAAGTTTTTTAAAAAAATTATAGATTGGGCTACTGATAAAGCAACTAGAAAAATCAAAGAAAGCGAGAAGCTTCAAAATTTTGTTGCTTTAGGTTTGTTCTTATTTGTAGCTGTACCTCTTCCTACAACTGGAGCTTGGGTTGGTTCTTTAATTGCAAACTTTTTAGATTTGCCTTTGAAAAAAGCTTTTTGGCCACTTGCTGCTGGTATAGCTGTTGCAGGATTTATAGTTTTAGCTGCTACAGGTAGTGTTGTAGCACTAGCTTTTTAATTAATTTTATATAAATTGTTTGATGTAGGGGCACATTTTTATGTGTCCCTTAAGCTTGAATTAATATAACACAATTATATTATTTTATTTAATTCTTCTTGTTTTTTTCTTTTGCTTTTTCTATCATCTCTATGGCTTTATTATATCATTAAAATTATCTAGTGTTTTATAAACAGCTATTACTGCTACACTAAATGTAAACCAATAAAACCATTTCGTAATGTTCCTTTTGGGCATAAATTACTTTCAATTTTTTTATTATTGTACTACATCATTGGATTGTTTTCAATCACTTGTTTTATATGATTTATTTTTATATTATCTATATTCATGTAAACTTCAACTACATCAAATCTAATTGGTGTATTTTTTATATTGTTTTTGTATATGTAATACTCTGCGGTTTTATATATATGTTTTTGTTTTATCTTATTTACAGCTTCAATCGGAGTTCCATATTTTATGTTTTTTCTAGTCTTTACTTCTATGAAAACCAATTCTCTTTTGTCTTTTGCGATAATGTCTATTTCTCCTCCTCTTCTTGTGAAGTTACTTTCTATTATCTTATATTTATTTTCTTTTAAATAATTTCTTGCTATTTCTTCTCCTAAGTTTCCTATTTCTTTATTATTCAATTACTTTGTATTCCTTTCCTGGAAGCTTTATAATTAATTCTTCTAGTTGCATCATTGTTAATAGTTCATTTATTTTTGATATATCTTTTCCACTTTTTGCTACAATGTTGTGGATAGATGTGGGTCCTTCTTTTATGATTTCATATATTTCTATGTATTCTTCTTTTATCTCTTTTGTTTTAATATTTCTTAATGGTAATATGTTTTGATAGTATTGTATTATTTCATCTGATGTTGTTACTAGTTTTGCACCTTCTTTTATTAAATTGTTTGTTCCAATTCCATATTTACTATCAATTGTATTTGGAACGCAAAATACCGTTTTAAATTGTTTTTGGGCTAATTTAGCTGTAATAGTTGTTCCGCTTCTATATCCCGCTTCAACAACTAATACTCCAACAGATAATCCACTTACAATTCTATTTCTCATTGGAAATGTTGTTTTATCTGGTTTTTTATTTTCTGGATATTCTGTTACAACTGTTCCTTCTGATTCTATAATTTCATAGTACAAGTCTATATTTTCTTTTGGATATATGTGTGAAAATCCACTTCCGAAGTACTGCTATTGTTCGCCCTCCTGTATCTAAACAGCCTTCATGGGCAGCTCTATCTATTCCTTTTGCCATACCGCTTATTATGCAGAATCCTGCTTGGCTTAAGCTTTTACTCATATTATATGCAATTCTTATTCCTCTTTCTGAACAGCTTCTTGAACCTACTATTGCTATACTTGGTAAATCTAAATTCTCTAAATTTCCTTTTACATATATTTCATTAATTTCTGGTTTAATATTTATTAATTTTCTTGGGAATTCCTTGTTTTCTCTTAGTATCTTTTTCATTTATTTATACCTTTCTTTTATTCTT
>CAYOBB010000032.1:3279-9521 GCA_964402195.1 uncultured Clostridium sp.
TATTTTTTTCTATTTTTTATCTCCTTTATTTTTATTGGGTGCGGTATTTACAATATGCTTAAAAATATTTTTTATCTAGCAATCTATATTGTACTGCTTCTGCTATGTGTGAACTTTTTATATTTTCTTCATCTGCTAAATCTGCTATTGTTCTGGCTACTTTCAATATTCTTCCATATGCTCTTGCACTTAATCCCATTTTATTAAATACTTTTTGCATTATTTCTTTTGACTTTTCATCTAGTTTGCAATATTTATTGATTAATTTTGGTGTTAGTTCTGCGTTTGAATAAATCTTATTTTCTTTATATCTTTCTATTTGTTTTCGTCTAGCTTTATTTACTCTTTCTTTTATTGTTTTCGAAGATTCTATTTTTTCATCTGAATCTAATTTTTCGTATTTAACCCCACTTACTTCTACATGAATATCTATTCTATCTAAAAGTGGTCCACTTATCTTGTTCATATAATTACTTATCATGCTTTGTGAACAATTACACTCTTTTTCTGCTGATCCATAATATCCACATGGGCATGGATTCATACTTGCTATTAACATGAAATTTGATGGATATTCATAGCTCCCATTTACTCTACTTATTAGGATTTTTCTATCTTCTAGTGGCCCTCTTAGGACTTCTAATGTACTTTTATTAAATTCTGGTAGCTCATCTAGGAATAAAACCCCACAATGAGATAGACTTATTTCTCCTGGTCTTGGAAATTTTCCTCCTCCTACTAATGATACTTTTGATATTGTATGGTGTGGACTTCTAAATGGTCTTGTAGTTACAATATTTTTTTCTCCTAGCAGTCCTGCGACACTATGTATTTTACTAACTTCTAAAGCTTCTTCAAAATTTAAGTCTGGGAGTATGCTTGGGACCCTTCTCGCTAGCATTGTCTTGCCGAGTTCCTGGACTTCCTATTAATAAGCAGTTATGTCCTCCTGCTGCTGCAATTTCTAATGCTCTTTTTACATTCTCCTGTCCTTTTACTTCTGAAAAATCTATGTTATTTTCATTCCTAGCTTTAAATAGCTCTTCTATATTTATTACTTCTTTTTTCAGTTTTATTTCTTCATTTAAAAAGCTTACTACTTCCTTTAAGTCTTCTACTCCTAATACTTCTATTCCTGAGACTACTGCTGCTTCTTTTGCATTTTGTTTTGGAAGAATAATCTTTTTTATTCCCATTGATTTTGCTTCAACGCACATTGGCAGGGCTCCTATTAATGAATTTATTTTTCCATCTAAAGATAATTCTCCTAGGAAAACTGTATCTTCTAATCTTTCTTTATTAATTATTCCTATATTTTTTAATATCCCGATGGCTATACTTAAATCAAATATGGCTCCTTCTTTTTTTATATTTGCTGGAGCTAAGTTTATAACTATTTTCTTGCTTGGCAAGTCATATCCAGAATTCTTTATTGCTGTTCTTACTCTCTCTTTTGATTCTTTAATACTTGTATCTGGCAATCCTACTATATCCCACGCTGGCATTCCATTTGATACATCTACTTGTACTTCTATTCTACAGCCTTCTATTCCTAGTAGTGTCATACTATTTATTATTGATAACATTTTACCTCCTTTTTCGGGCAGACATGGAATTCTGCCCCTTATTCCTATACAACACAAAAAGAGCCAAATATTTCTATTTAGCCCTTTTTATTTATTTCATTGTTATTATTTTAGCATGATTTTCTTGTTTGTCAAGCAGATTTAATAATTTTATAGTACAAATTTCTTAATTGAATATACTCCTGTTCCTAGCATTGTAATTATTGTTATTACTAGAACTGCATGCATCGTTCCTCCTGTTTTGATTGATAGAATAACTGGTGCAATATCCTGATCATCTTCACCATCTACATTATTATCTGGTGTTGAATCAATATCTGGTGCTCCATATGGATTATCATCTTTGCTTATTTCTGCTATGTTTGTTTTCATACCTAAGTTTGATTCGGATTTATTCCATCTTAATGCTATCTGCACTTCTGCACTTTCTCCTGGCTGTAATAAAGTATCTGCTAATGCATTTGTTACTACAATTCCATCTTCTAGAATTTCCCAATCTGGATTATCTTCTTTATAGAAAGATAAGCCTTCTGGTATTCTATCTTTTACTTCTGTTGCATATCCTTCTAATTGACCTTCATTTGTTACCTTTATTGTATAGATAAATGTAACTTCTGTTGTATTTAATTTATTTCTATGAATTTCTACTTTTACTGATGGTTCTGGATTTTCTGTTCCATCATGTCCTGTCTGTGTTGTTTTTACTGTTCCATTTTCATTTACAACAACTGTTGAAATATATTTTACTAAAGATAAATCAAAATATTTAAGTTCGATATATTCTTTATCAATATCATCTTCATCTTCATTATTATTATCTGGTGTTGAGTCTTTATCTGTAATATCATTTCCATTTTCATCAGTGTCTTTAGTTATCTCGGCTGTATTTATTATAACTCTATCTAGTGAATCTAGTTTTGTTTGATCTACTTTAAAAGATACTTTTACATCTCTATAATCTGGATTATCGTCTGTTATTCCTAATTCTCTATCAAAAGCTTTTAATAAGTTATCCTCTCCTCTAGCTTCAGAATTTTCTTTTGATAAATAATCTGTTCTAATTTCTACTGCTTCATCTACATCGTCTGTCTCATTTCCATCTGAATCTAACATTTTCCATGCATATTGCACATTTATTTCATCATCTGGAATAAATACTAATCCTTCTGGAATATCATCTTTTAATTCAGCTACATATCCATCTATATTTCCTTCATTATATACTCTAATCGTATATGTAACTATATTATTATTTGCTACTGATAATGGTTCTTTAGTATGAGCATATGATATATTATATTCTTCATCTATTGTAAGAAGTGGATCTCTTCCTGTTACCTGATTTCCATTTAAACCTGTTATAAATTTTTGAAGTGCTAAGTCAAATACTACTGGGATTACAGTATCATAATCTTGATCATCTTCTTCATCAATTTTATTGTTTGGAGTAGAATCTCTATCGTCGCCATCATCTTTTGTTATTTCTGCTATATTTTTTATTGGGACAGCGTCTTCTCCTATTACTTTTAATTCTATTTGAACTTCTTTATATGATATTTCTCCTGTTTGTTTGTTAAATGCTTTTATTGTTTCTTCTGATAGATAATCTGTTTTTAATCCAGTTTGCCATCCTTCACTATTTGTATCTGTGAATATCTCCCATCCATAAGTTTTATTTAATTCACTATCTTCAATATATTCTAATCCTTCTGGAAGAGTATCTACTATCTCTCCTACTACCGCATCTATGTCTCCTTCATTATATACACGAATTGTATATACAACTGTATCCCCAGTTTTTAATTTTACAATTGTCTTATCCATCGTATACTCTGCGTCTTCTTCTTCATCTAGTAAAGGTGCAGTATTAACATTTTGAAGTCTTGATGGTGTAATTTCTTCTCCTGAAACAGATGTTATAAATTTTTTAAGTGCTAAATCATAGTTTGGCTTTAATACTAATTTTTCAAAATCATCATCATCCTGAATATTTGTACTATCTGGATAATTTGATGTATCTATTTCTTCAGCCTCTGAATCTCTGTCTGTAGCCTTTTCACCATTACTATTTCTTTCATCTGTTATTGCTGCAATATTTTTTATTACCTCGTCTGATAATTCATCTGCTACTACAACGCAGGCTACTTGTAATGTTTTATAATCTGGCTCTGTCATACTTGAAGTAAATGCTTTTAATATGTTATCATTTCCACCTTCTGTATATTTTAATTTATTTGATTTTATACTTACTTTACCTGTAACTACATCTACATTATTTAAATCTTCTGTATCTTCAAAATCAGATAAAGTCAAATTAGATGTGGCATTATTAATTGTATTCAATTTTACGACCGTTCCAGATGATGATTCATCTACTTTCCATCCGTTATTATAGTTTATTTCATGATTTAAAATAAAGCCTAATCCTTCTGGTATATAATCTGTTATTTCATGAGCATATGCATCTTCTTCACCTTCATTATATACTCTTATTGAATATATAACTATATCACCTTGTTTTACTTCTACTGGATCTTTTGAATGTGTATATGTAGCTGTTGTAGAAGTTCCTTCCTTTAAAGCAGTTACATCTACTTTAGGTTCTCTATTTTGAGCTTTTCCATTTACTGTTTGAATATATTTTCTTAATGCTAAATCTAGTGTTCCTTCTGGTTTTTCTACTGTTACTTTTTCAAAGTCATCATCATCTTCTTGACCTTTATAAAAATAATCTGAATCAGTTAAGTCTTCTTTATTATCTTTTCCTGTATAATCGTCTGATACACCAGTCTTTATTGTATTTGGTACAGAATCTATATCTTCTATATTATCTTCTGCTATTTCTGCTATGTTTGTTAAAATTCCTTCTGTTACTGTTTCTTTTACTTTACACTCTATTTGAACAGAAATACTAGAAATTTTCATATTTTCTTTGTCAAAAGGATCTAAATCTTCAAATTTTGAAGTATATGCTGTCACTGCATATGTTCCATCTGATGATGGAACCCATCCATATTGTTCATTTATACTACTGTCAGTTACGTATTCTAATCCTTCTGGTAAATAGTCTATTATTTTTGTAGGTTTTCCTGCTTCTTCACCTTCATTATATACTGTTAAAGTGTATACAACATTATCTCCTGGATTTAATAATATAGGATCTTTTTTATGTAAGTAAACTATTTTATTTTCAGATGTTTCGTCATAACTTATTTTTGGAATTCTTGATGTAATTTCTGTATCTCCTACTTTTGTTATATATTTTCTAAGTGCTAAATCATATATGTTATCTGTTATTACTATAACAGCTTCATCTTCGTCTGTACTTGTTACTGGTTCTTTATTTACTAATAATAGTGGTTGCATTGAATTTGTATTTTCTGTAGATTTCCATAGGGTCTTTGTAGTTTTAGTTTGAGTAGATTCAATTTTTAAAGTAACTTTTGTAATAGATGAATCTGTTACTTTTACATAAAATTCTTTATCTAGTACATTTGTAGTACTTGTTCCTAAGCTATTACCTGATTTATCTACCAATGTATAATTTGTTATTTCTGTATCGTTTTGATTATATAATTTTGCTGTATAGTTTGTATTTGTTCCTGAATTTATTTTAAATGGTCCAACAGCTACTCCATCTGTTAATTCTATTGTCTCTTTTTCAGACCTTGTAAGGCTTACATCAGTTAAATTAGTTTCTAAACTTAATTTACTATTTCCTTCTGTAAAATAGTCATATATTATCTTCATAAGGTCTAGTTTTCCATTTGGCATATCACTTGCATCAAGCCATGTACTTCCATCTGTTGTATATTTTATTCCTGTACTTAACCATGTAAAATTGTTTGTATATGTCCAAATAGCACATTGTTCTGCAAAAAATATATCATCAGCTGTTAATATCTCTTTTATAAGTTCTAAAGTCGTTGGAGGAACTAAATCTTTTTCTGCTTCAATTTTGTCTCCAAATATTTTTAATAACACAGCATCTTTTTCAGTTTCAGTCATTGTAGGTAAATACATGTTATCTGCAATTTTCTTTACTTCTTCTTTTTCTGTATATTCTCCTTCTTTTTTATAAAGAGTAGTTCCTTCACTTGGGAAACTTTTTTCTGAATCTAAACAAAATACTCCTTGGCTGAAGTCCTTACTTCCGTTAGTACTTACATATGTTCTATACACTTGCTTTTCTACATATTCTCCGTTTTCTAATACTGTTACTTTATATCCTACTCCATACTCGTTTGTTTTAGATATTCCAAAACTCTTTGTCTCATCTGTCTCAGTAGTAGCAATAACTTCAGAACATATTGGTAATAATAAAGCTAGTATGCATATTGTTGCTAATATTTTTTTAAACATCCTTTCCACTATATCTCTCCTCCAATTTAATATATATATATTCTTTCTCCTTACGGATATAATTGTTACGGTTCCTTTTCTATTATATTACATTTTAATTACATTTGCAAGCTTTATGTTAATATTTTTAAGTAATTTGTTACTATATGTTACTATTTACAGCTTTGTTTCAAAGGTTCATAATATATTATTTTTTCATACCTTGCTTGTCGCAACCTTAAAATTTAATATTAGTAGGTTGCTCCAAATCGCACTCGCTATCGCTCGTTTGATCGCTAACGCGGTATTTCAAAA
>CAYOBB010000033.1:0-9320 GCA_964402195.1 uncultured Clostridium sp.
TAAATCCTGAACCAAATTCAGTATATTCTTTTATTGCTTTTAGTCTTTTATCTGCTACTTCTGATAATAATTTATTCTTTTTATACATTATATAGGCATATGCTTGCTTGTCACTTCTTCCCACTCTTCCTCTTATTTGATATAATTGAGCTAACCCTAATCTATCTGCATCCTCTACTATAATTGAATTTGCATTTGGAATATCTATTCCTGATTCTAAAATAGTAGTACAAACTAGTACATTTATCTTTTTGTCAATAAAATCTTGCATTACGTCTTCTAATTCTCTACCAGCCATTTTCCCATGTGCAATTCCAATTTTAGCTTCAGGAACTAACATTTTAATCTCATCTGATTTCTTTAGGATTGTTTCTACTTTATTATATAAATAAAATACCTGCCCTCCTCTTTCTAGTTCTTTAGTAATTGCTTCTTTTATAATTTCCTCATCTTGTTCTAAAACATATGTCTGAACTGGTTTTCTATTTTGTGGTGGCTCATAAATTACAGACATATCTCTTATTCCAACTAAAGACATATGTAAAGTTCTGGGTATTGGAGTTGCTGTCATAGCCAATACATCAACATTATTTTTTAGTTCTTTTATTTTCTCTTTATCTTTTACTCCGAATCTATGCTCCTCATCAATAATTAATAAACCTAAATTTTTAAATTTAACATCTTTACTAAGTAATCTATGAGTTCCTATTATAACGTCTATTTCTCCTAATTCTAACTTTTTTATAATTTCAGTTTGTTTTTTTTTGCTTCTAAAACGGTTTAATAATTCTACTCTAATAGGGAATTTCTCCATTCTCTCCTTAAAAGATTCATATTGTTGATTAGCTAAAACAGTTGTTGGAACTAAATAAGCTACTTGCCTTTGATCCATACATGCTTTAAATGCTGCTCTTATGGCTACTTCTGTTTTACCATATCCAACATCTCCACAAAGAAGCCTATCCATAGGTTTATCTGTTTCCATATCTTTTTTTACTTCTTCTATGCATCTTAATTGGTCATCTGTCTCAGTATATTCAAAACTATTCTCAAAATCTCTCTGCCATATGGTATCTTTAGAAAAAGCATACCCTTTCATTTTCTGTCTTCTGGCATATAGCTCTATAAGTTCTCTTGCAACTTCTCTTAAATTTCTCTTTACTCTATTTTTAGTATTTTCCCAATCTTTACTTCCTAGTCTATTTATTTTTGGAGAACTATTTCCTGAAGCAATAAATTTTCTTATACTATCTAATGAATCTGTTGGAATATATAAAATATCATCATCTTTATATTTTATTTTTATATAGTCTTTAATAACTCCATCAGCTTTTATTGTGTTTACACCTATATATTGTCCAATTCCATGAACTCTATGCACTACATAATCTCCAATTTTTAAGTCAGAAAATACTACAGTTTCTCCTTCTTTAAATGCTATAGATGATTTTTTTCTCTTTGGCTTAACTTGCCAAACCTGATTTGCATCTATTACAAGTAAGTTTAAATCGAAACTTTCAAATCCAGTAGACATAGCCCCAGTTGTAATATAAATAACCCCTGGAACTAATTCTATATCTTCTAAATTTTCGCTAACCACACTTTTTATTTCTTGCTCTTCTAAAATCTCATTTAGACTTTTCGCGTTTTCTGTGCTTCCGCTTAGGACTACTGTTTGCTTTCTTTTGATAGTTGCTTCTTGTAGTTCCTTAAACAGTAAATCCATTGAACTACGAAAAAAGTTGACCTCCCTATAGCTAAAGCTATATCCGTTTCTTTTTGCATGCATACTTTGTATATCAACAAAACCAATATCTTTTTTTTCAAGATATACTGTTTGTTTATCCACAATCTTTTCTATTATTTGTGGATATTCATATAGATTTTGAAGAATTTGTGGTGGTATCTTATTTCTTTCAACTAATGATTTTAAAATCTCTTTATTATCTTTTAGAATATTATCACATCTAGCTTTAATTTTCTGATTTTCATCTAAAAATATTAAAGTATCTTTTCCCAAGTAATCTAAAAAACTAACATATTTTTCATAGAAACATGTAAAATATTTATCTACTTTATTTATATAATCTCCTGATTTTATTTGTTCTATATCTTCTTCTAAAATTCTGTCAAAAGCTGTATTATATCCATATTCTTTTATTCTTTTAGAAACTGTTTCTAAATCATTTTCTAATAAAAATTCATAAGAAGGTTCAATAGTTACTTCGTCTAACATATTAATTGACCTTTGATTTGAAATATTAAACTCTCTTAT
Source organism: uncultured Clostridium sp. (assembly GCA_964402195.1). GTDB lineage: Bacteria > Bacillota > Clostridia > TANB77 > CAG-508 > UMGS1994. The sequence continues at coordinate 2,276 of CAYOBB010000033.1, forward strand.
TGAATCAATTTCATCTCCCCAAAGTTCAATACGAATTCCAGTTTTTTCTCCTGAAGCAATATCAATAATTCCTCCTCTTATACTAAACTGTCCTCTTCCTTCTATTAAATCATATCTCTCATATCCTAAAGAAACTAATACTTCTTTTAGGTTATCTAATTTTATTTCGTCTCCCACTTTTAGTTTCTTTATATTTTTATATAAAATTTCTTTAGATATAATAGGTTGCATAATCGCTTCAATTGTACTTACAATAACCTTTGCTTCATTAGCTCTTATTTTTTTCAGTGCATCCATTCTTTTAAAAGCTTCTTCTTTGCTTTCTGCTAAATAGTCATATGCAAAAATTTCTCTTTTAGGAAAATATACTATTTCTTCAGTAAAATATTCTAAATCTTGAATTAGCTTTTTAGCCTGCATTTCATTATATGTGATAATCAAAATAGGTTTTTCAGTATAAAATCCTGTAGAATATGCTAAATGTACTTTTCCATTATCAGTAAGCCCAGATAACATTATTGGGCTAATTCCAGATTTTACATCATTTAAATAGCTTTTATATTTTTTTACATTTGGAATAACCTTTACTAAAGAATTCACTAAAACCGCTCCTTCTATTTTTAACTAGTATGTTATTTTATCACAAATATTACATAAAATCAAATAATTTTTAATATTCATATCCCCTTAACTTTTTAATATACTATATTATGAAATCACATACTATTTTTGTTTTTAAATTAAAAGAATATTTTTTTACGGCTATATTTACAATATTCACAATATGCCTTGTAGTATTTTCTAGTTCAAATATTCAGGCAGCTAAAGAAGGATTGGATTTATTTTTCACTGGTGTATTTCCATCTCTATTTCCATTTTTTATAGCAAGTGACCTTTTATCTCATACTAACTTAATACCTGTTATGAGTAATAAGCTGACAAAATATATGAAGCCTATATTTAATGTTCCAGGATTAGCAGCATTTCCTTTTATAATGGGAATTATAAGTGGATATCCTACTGGTGCAAAAATTGTTACTGATTTTAGAAATCAAGATATGCTTACAAAAGAAGAAGGTGAAAGACTATTAGCATTTACAAATAACTCTGGTCCAATGTTTATTTTAGGCACTGTTGGTTCTTGTCTTTTTTTAGATAAATCAATAGGGCTATTACTTTTAACTACACACATTTTAGGAACAATTACTGTTGGTATCCTCTTTAGATTTTGGAAATGCAATAGATATAAAAGAAGTAGTAGTTTAGAAAATACTTCATACGCTAATTTCTATAATATTGGTGAATTACTAGGAAACAGCATAAAAAATTCTTTAAATACAGTATTTACAATAGGAGGATTTATAATATTATTTTCAATAATTATATCAATATTACTTCAAAGTAATATGCTCTCTCTTCTACCTAATGACTGGATACGCGGAATAATTATTGGTCTAATAGAACTTACAAATGGAGTAAGTTTCGTATCTTCAATTATAAGTAAAAGTCTTACAATAAATATTGTAATTAGTGCATTTTTAATAGGTTTTGGAGGTATATCAGTACTTCTTCAAGTATTTAGTATTACTTCAAAATCTGACCTGTCTATAAAAGCATATATTTATGGAAAACTATTACATGGAATAACTGCAGCAATTTATACTTATATTTTTATATGCATTTTTCCAATATTTAATTTTAACTTATAATTTCAGATTATTCATGTATGTGTGAATTGGAATAGCAACAATTGCTTTTTATAGGTTAATAAAAAAATATCCCCTTTTTTGGGGATATTTTTCTATTCAAAATCTTCTAATAGTGCATTTAACTCATTTTTTCCATAAACCACAAGTCCATTTTGTATTTTCTCTTTATCTGCATCTGGTAAATATCTAGTATTTATATCTGTTATTTCATATACACTTTCTTCTTCATCTTCATTTAATGAATACACTGTAATAACTCCATTATTTTCTCTAACTACAAAATGCTGTCCACATACTCCATCAAATTCTTTATATATTGATACTTCTTTAGAATTAAAACTTATTATTTCCCAATCTGGATACTCATTTTGTAATTTTTCTTCTGTTAAATTTACCATATCTACTGGTATTTCTACAACACTTGTAATAGTATGATTACACTCTTTATAATATTTATTCATAACTAATACTGCTTGTGGTGAAATTTTTATTTCTTGTGACTCAACTGTTACAGTATTTTCACTAACAGTATTTTCTGTCTTTAATAAATTCTGTGGATTAACTACATTTTTTTTACTGAACTCATCTTCCTTAGCTATTTCATTTAAAATTATATAACCTATCCCTATTCCAAATAAAAATACCAATATAAAAAAATAAATAATCTTTTTCATAACTCATCTTCCTTTTTGATTTATTATTGGTATTTTTTAGATAAAATATACTTGTATAAATATTATTTTCTCTTTTTAGTAAACATAGTCTTCTTTAGTATCTATCATAGACTAATTATATTTTTTCACTTTTATTTTTTTGTTACTTTTAATTTGTAAAATAACCTCTCCCATTTCGTCTGTTCTATATACTTTACAATTAATACTCTTTAATTTTTTTAATGTGATATTACTTGGATGTCCAAATTGATTATTTTCTCCAACTCCTATTAATGAAATTTTAGGATTTACTTTTTCCAAAAATTCTTCTGTTGATGAGGTTTTTGAACCATGATGAGGAACTTTTAAAATCGTCGATTTTAATTCACTTTCTGATATTTTCCCTACAATTTTCTTTTCAGCTACTTCTTCAATATCTCCTGTAAATAGTATACTTATATCTTGGTAAATAAGCTTAGCTACAATAGAATTATTATTTATAGGATTGTCTGTTACTTGATTTTCATCTGGCCATAAGATTTTTATTCGAGTATCTTTATCAACTATAATTTCATCTCCTTGTTTTACTATATAAACTCTAATTTTCTTTTCATTTACTATTTTTTCAAAGTTTTTTAAATTATCAGTTTCTTCATATTGTTTAGATATAATAATATTTTCTACTTTCAAATTTTCCATAACCGCAAATAATCCTTTTATATGGTCTGAATCAAAATGAGAAATAATCATATAATCTATTTTTCTAATTCTTTTATTAAGAATATATGGAAGTAAAACATTTTTTCCAACATCATAAGAATCGCTTCCGCCACCATCAATTAAAATTGTTTTTCCGTATTTAGTTTTTATAAGAGTAGAATCTCCCTGACCTACATCAATAAAATATATAGTAAATGGACTTAAAAATTTAGAACATACATTACCTCCGATTACTATGATAGCTAGAATAATTAAAATTTTTCTAGTTATATATTTTTTTCTATTAGTCATATGAAATATAAATAAATAATAAAGTAATATTTCTATTATTGAAGGAGAGCTCACTAAAATTTTAGAAAAAGGAATTTTAGAACCTATATTTGAAATTAAAATTAATAACTTTAGAAAAATATTTAAAATGCTGGAAAATAAGCTAGAAAAAATATTAGGAGAAATTATAAAAATCATTCCCATGATTTCTAAAATTAGAATAATAGGTGAAATGAATAAGTTTGTGATAAAAAATGAAAAAGAAACTTGATTAAAAAAATAAGCAATGATAGGAAAAATAAACAAATTTGAATAAACGCTTATTAAAATTATATTTACAATATAACTTAATATTTTATTTTCAATCCTTATTCTCTTTTTTAATTTACTATGCATATATATAATTCCAAAAGTAGCTAAAAAGGATAATAAAAAACTAACATTATTTATATAATATGGATTATACAGTAAAACAATAAAAACACTTATAACCATATTTAAATATGCATTACTTTTTTTATGAATTAATTTACTAATTAAAATAAGTGATACCATAATAAAACTTCTGATAATAGAAGGACTAAATCCAATGATAAAAACAAAAATTGTTAGTATAAAAATAATTATAATCTTCTTTAAATTTGTGCTTTTAAAAATAAGATTACTAATAAAACTAATTCCTATAATCAGACACGAAATGTGTGCGCCAGATACTGCAAGCACATGCGAAATACTACTAGCCCTAAAATTTTCTATTATTTCATCTGATATATTTTCAGTATCTCCTAATAATATTCCTTTTAATAGACTTCCTTCCTCCTGATTAAAATGATTATCTATTTTATTTTTTATATAAAATCTAATTTTATAACTTACATAACCTAAATTCTTTCTAACCTTTATTTTCTCTATTTCTTTAGCTTTAATATTTCCATAAATATTAAATGCTTTGCAATAATCTTCATATTGAAATACTCCGCTATTTTTATAGCCTCGCAATTTTGAATAATTTCCGTAAACTTTTATTTTATTTCCATATTCTATATTACTTATATCTTTTACTTTGACGATAAGTCTAGTCCCTTTAAATTTATAATTATCATTTATACTTTCTACTTTTAATTCAAATGAATTATAATATTCTCCTTTTTTTATTTCACTATCTACTGTTCCCACTATATAGATATTTTCTAGGGCATCATATAAGTTTTTATGTTTATATTCTAGAATAGTTATTCTAACACTTCCAAACAAGAAAAAAATTTGGAACAATATAAAAGTATAAACTGGAAAATAAAGCTTTAAATATCTTTTAATTTTTAATTTACAAAATGTTATATATGCCAAATTGATAAATATAAAAAAAAGAGCTACACTTACATTTCCTAAGTATAGCCCTAAAATAATTCCAATGACATATCCAAAAGTCATGACTAATATTTTATTAATTTTTTTCACCTCATAATAATTATTTATCTATTTCAAGTTTTATAAACATTTACTACATTAATTAATTCTTCTTGCACCTGCATAATTTTCGGCATAGTATCCAGAAGTTATACTATCTATTACAACACCTCTTGTAGTATTAGCAGCATGTATAAATTGTCCATTTCCAATATATATTCCTACATGATCAATAGAACTACTTCCATAATAGTGGAACAATAATAAGTCTCCTGGTTGCAAATTTGATTTATCTACAATCACTCCGTTATTTGCTTGTGCATATGATGTTCTAGAAATACTTAAACCACATTGTGCATAAACATAACTTGTAAAACCTGAACAGTCAAATCCAGTAGAAGGTGATGATCCTCCTGATACATATTTATATCCTAAATATTGGCTTGCGACACTTACAATATCACTATTACCTACAGTAGAAGCTGTTGTAGATTCAGTAGTTTTAGCTTGTTGCCTCATTTCTGCAGACCTTGAAGTTGTAATAGGTGCTTCTCCTAAAGTAACTAATGATTTTGAAACATATCCATTTGTTCCATCTGTAAGTCGTACTTCATACCAATCATTCTCTTCTGATATAACTAATAATACTTCGTTTTTAATTAGACCTGCTATCGCATTATTAGTAGTACTTGGACCATCTCTTAAATTAGCTGATTCTGTATTTACATATCCCTTTTGATTTACTTCCTTTTTTGAACTTTCCTCAGAACTTATCTCTTCTTCTTCCTCAGATGTATCTTCTTGTTCTAGTGTCTCTTTGTTAGAAGTTAATAATTTTTGATTTGGTATCCATCCTTTTTCATTTCCTATTTCTACATTTGACCAATTATTTATAGTTTTTACTATCTTTACTTCAGTATCTTTTTGGATTGTAGATATTTTTGAAGAATTTAAAGCTGGAAGCAAATAAATACTTGTTTCTTGATTTAATTTATTTCCTATAACTTGTTCTTCTATACTTTCCTCTTCTAGGACTTCTTCTGTATCAGTATCATTAGGTTGTCCTGCTTGTTCAGTAGATTCACTTTCTGGCTCCTCAGCAACAGTTAAATAATTTTTATGTATATAACCAGTAGTCTCTCCAGTTTTAATTTTATACCAGTCACCACTTTCTTCTAGAACTTCAACTGTAGCATCTTGTTTTAAATTTAAAACTATATTTGATTCTGTACTAGCTGATTCTCTTACTCTAACTAATTCTGTATTAACTGTACCTGTAGAAGCAAACGATGTTTTATTTATACAAAATAAAACTGCTAAACATATACCTAAAGCAGAAACTTTTTTATTTATATTCATAAAAACCTCTCTTTTCTTCTTTTATATACGCAGTATATACTTAAAATCTAATTTTGTCAATGTTGATTTTTTTTATAAATTGAGTCGCATAGCATGAGACTCCTACAACTGAAAATATATTGCAAACGCTGTAGGGGCGGACGCCTCTGTCCGCCCGCAAAAACCTAAAAAATATTGCAATATTTTTATTTTTTTCTTGCACACAAGCAGGATAACACTCTACTATTTTCAATTCTTATTAAAATAAATACGTAGATTTTTGAGTACCCAAAAATCTACGTATTTATTTATTAAAATTATTCTTCTACCTTCACAAACATTTCTTTACCTACTCCACATAGTGGACATACCCAATCTTCTGGTAGTTCTGCAAAAGTTACACCTTCTGCAGCTTCATCATATATGTGTCCACATACTGTACACTCATATTTTGCCATATTTTTCACCTCCTTATTTTAATATATTCTCAGCTAATTCTTCAAATTGCTTTATATTTTCATCTTTCATAGTAGATTTTATTGTTACAATTGGCTCACAAATAATTATATCTTTTAATCCACCGATTATTTCTTTCATACATTTTGCTGCCATTGGAGCCCAAGAACCATTTTCAATAATTCCTACTTTTCTATTTTGATAATTTTTATGTTTTAAGTGTCTTAAGAATTTCTCCATATATGGAAATAAACCTGCATCATATGTAGGAGATGCAATAATCATTTTATCATATCTAAAAGCATCTTCAATAACTTCTGCCATATCTTCTCTTGCTAAATCACTTATAATTACTTTTTTTGCACCTTTTTCTTTTAATATATTAGCTAATTTTTTTACAGCAATTTCAGTATTTCCATGTATAGAATTATATGCTATTAAGACTCCATCATCTTCTGGTTTATAGCTACTCCATATATCATATTTATTTAT
>CAYOBB010000034.1:0-6278 GCA_964402195.1 uncultured Clostridium sp.
CCGCATAATTAACTTTATCATGTTTGTCAAATAATGACATATTAGTTTTAGAAACCCTGCTTCTATGTGCATCTGATTTGTCAGCCAATATTATAGCTGCTGATATATCACTTACAGCTGTACCTGAATTTTCATCATGATTACCTATTGCCATCATAATTTCAACTCTATCTTTTATATCCATACCCATTTCTTTCAAAATATTTCCTGCTAAAATAGCTCCTGAATGTGCATGATCTACTCTATTAACACAATTTCCTATATCATGTAAATACCCAGCAATTTCTGCTAATCTAATTCTATTATCATCATATCCCAAGGTTCTTAAAATATCTCCAGCTCTTTTAGATACAATTTCCAAATGTCTATGCGCATGCTCTGTATACCCAAGAACATCTAATTGTTTTTGTGCACCTAAAATTAATTGTTCAACTTCCTCATTTCTCTTTATATCTTCTAAAGTTATCACTTAAAAATAATCCTCCTTAGTATTTCATTTTTTGATTTTATATTAAATATATAAAAATATCAACTATTTTTATAAAATTATTTCATATTAACACCAACAATCCCACCAATAGCTCCACAAAAAAAAGCAACAATAAACATTATTAAAGAATAAATATTTAAAGTAAAATCTTTTAAGAGAATACTTGATATTAAATACAAAATAAATACATATAAAAATCCAATTAAAGCTCCTCTTATTATTCCATTTTTTTCTTGATTTATTGTGCCTATTGAAGTACCAGCAAGTATACTTACTCCTGATATTATAATAATAGCAGGTTTTACAATACTTTCAGACAAATTTGTATTTGCTAAACATATTCCTAATATAATAAACAAAACTAATGTAATAATGATAGCTATTCCTATTCCTTTCATGATACTATAAGACATACTTTTTTTTATATTTTCACTTTTCATTATTTTTTCCATAAAAAAACCCCCTTAATCATTTATATTAAAAAGGTTTTATTTTAGAACTCTTATAAACTAATCTTCAAGAATCATTCATTTACATTTCCAATATTTAAATATTCCTTAAGTGTTATTACAATTCCAGACTCAGAAGAAGCCAAATAATAATCTATATTATCACCATTTTTTATATAGAAAATAGCATCCCAATCTGATGGAACTATGACATCACCGTCTGTAGTAATTATTCCGTATTTATCCTGTACTTCAAAAACTACTCCATGAACATCTTTATTATCCTTAGAATAATCTACTACTAATGTATTTTTAAATTCAACACTTTCTTCTTGGCTTTGAACAACTTTAGATGCAGTTGTGCAACCAAGTCCATCATATGCAGCTTCTTTAATTACTTTACCATCTTTAGAATATAATCCATATTTATCATTTGATACTACTACAATACACTCATCAAATAACATATATTTACTATCAATACTTTGCTCAGAAAAATTTTTTGTATCTTTAAATCCAATATTAGAATATTGAATTGGTACAATTATCTTTCCTTCTCCTGAAATTACCCCATATTTATTATCTTTAGCTACTAAATATAAAACATCTTCAGAATCTAATAATTCAATACTATCATATTCTAGTTTTATAGTAAGTTCTTCAGAAGTTGGTGAAACCATACCCATTTTACCTGAAACTGTACCTATAAACTGATTGATATTTCCTATATATTCTAAAGAATCATATTTAGCACTAATGACTTCAGAATCATTTTCTATAGAATATACACCATATTTATCATTTTCTTGAACTACAACTAATCCATTTGTAAGAGCTCTTTGATTTTTAAAATCTGAAGATACTCCAGTATAGCCTTTTTGAGTCACAAGTTTTGTATATGCATCTACTAAATAAGGTAATTTGTACATCTTTATTTTATTTCCCTCGCTAGTAACTTGCATATTAAACCCTATTGAGATTGCCTCAGCTGAAGCATACAATTTATTATCTATTTTTTTTACATTTTTATCAGTAGAATATATTTCTTTTATTTCATTTTCATCCTCTGTTGTTGAAGTAAAATCTTTTTCACCCGACTTATACAACTGTTTTGTTATTATATTAGAATCTAATGCAAAAGAAGAATATTCTCCTTCGTTAACAATATAACACTTATCTGTACTCTCACTAAAGTTTCCATATTCGCCTTTATTATATTTATACCCAGTAAGCTCACAAAGAGTATTTATATTAAAATAATAATCTTCTCCTTCGACATAAAAAAGATCATAATTAGTATTATTATATACAATACTACCTTTTTTACTATCTGTTCCTTCAGATGTAGAAATATTTACATTATAAATTTTGTCATCCAAAACATATTTTAATTTAAGAGATTCCTTATAATTCAAAAAAATCCAAAGAAATAATATAAATATAAATAATATAACTGCAATTATAATAGCAATTAATATCATTTTCTTTTTTTTACGGAACCCAATTTCAATCTCTTCTGTATTCATTAATACCTCCTAAAACTTACTGTTCATAACCATATTTATGGTAAAACTCTTCTCTAAAATTTCCTAAATTATCTCTTTCTATTTCTATTTTAACCCTTTTCATAAAGTTAGTCAAGAAATATAAATTATGAATTGATAAAAGTCTAAAACCTAATATTTCATTTGTTTTTATAAGATGTCTTATATATGCTCTAGTATAATTTCTACAAGTATAACAATCACATTCAGGATCAAGTTTAGAAAAATCTCTTTCATATGTAGCATTCCTTACAACAATCTTTCCATGAGATGTCATAGCACTACCATGTCTAGCAATTCGAGTAGGAAGAACGCAATCGCACATATCAATTCCTGCCATAGCTGCTTCTATCAAATAATCCGGACTTCCTACACCCATTAAATACCTTGGCTTATTCTCCGGCATAAGTGGTGCCGTATATTTTAAAATATCTAAAAACTCCTTTTTCGGCTCACCTACACTTATACCACCAATAGCATATCCTGGAAAATCTAAATCTATTAAATCTTTAGCACTTTTTTCTCTTAAATCTTTAAAAAATCCACCTTGAATAATACCAAATAAAGCCTGACTTTCAGCATTTTTATGTGCATCTTTACATCTTTTTGCCCATCTAGTAGTTCTTTCCATAGATTTTTTAGTATATTCATAAGTAGATGGATACGGGCAACATTCATCAAAAGCCATCATTATATCAGCACCTAAAGAATTCTCTATTTCCATAACTTTCTCTGGCGATAAAAATTGCTTACTACCATCTAAATGAGAGCGAAACTCTACTCCATCTTCTGAAATTGTTCTAAGAGCTCCAAGACTAAACACTTGAAATCCGCCACTATCAGTAAGAATAGGTCTATCCCATCTCATAAAATTATGAAGTCCCCCTGCTTCTTCAATTAATTTATGACCTGGTCTTAAAAACAAATGATAAGTATTCGACAATATAATTTGTGCATTAATTTCTTTTAGTTCTTCTGGCGTCATTGACTTTACTGTAGCCTGTGTTCCAACTGGCATAAATACAGGCGTCTGAATATCACCATGAGGTGTATGAATAACGCCTCTTCTTGCTCCAGTTTGTTTGCACACATGTAATAATTCATAAGTTACTGCTGGTTTCATTATTCCTCCTTATAATTTTCTTCATAGTTTGTATTTTTATTTGTATAAATGTTTAAGACTCTATCTCAATGCTATTTAAGTTAAGATATATCCTATAATAACAACAAACTATATGTTAAGAAAAGATATTATTTTTAAACGCCACGTAAGCGACCAAACGAAGGCTGAAAGCTTGAGTGTGATTGGAGCAACCTACTATTTTTTTGAATTTAGAGGTTGCGACACTAAGGTGTTAAAAATAATATTCTTTCTTAACATATACTTAACTTATATATTAACTTAAAATCATTGAGATAACATCTTATACCTTACTAACATATCAACATCGCATCACCAAAGCTAAAGAAACGATACTTCTTATCCACAGCCTCCTTATATGCCCTCATAATATAATCTCTTCCAGCCAAAGCCGAAACTAACATAAGAAGTGTAGACTCCGGCAAATGAAAATTGGTAATTAAACCATCAATGCATTTAAATTTATACCCTGGATAAATAAAAATTTGAGTATCACCTTCATCTACCTTTACAAAGCCATTTTCATCTGCTATAGTCTCTAAAACTCTACAAGAAGTTGTCCCAATAGAATAAACTTTTTTACCTTGCCTTTTAGTTTCATTAATTATATCTACATCTTCTTTTTTTATATAATAATGTTCAGAATGCATTTGATGCTCTTCTATATTTTCTACCTTTACAGGTCTAAAAGTACCTATTCCAACATGCAGAGTGACTCTTGCTATTTTAACACCTTTTTTCTTTAACTTCTCCAATAATTCAGGCGTAAAATGTAATCCAGCTGTAGGAGCAGCTGCTGAACCTTCATACTTAGCATACACTGTTTGATATCTATCTTTCTCTTTCAAAGTTTCATGAATATAAGGTGGCAAAGGCATAAGGCCTATTTTATCTAATATCTCATTAAAAATCCCCTTATATTCAAATTTTACCTTTCTAGTTCCACCAGGTAATAAATCTAAAACCTCTGCTTTTAGTATTCCATCTCCAAATATAACCTTTGTACCTACATGTAGCTTATTTCCAGGTCTTACAATAGTCTCCCATATATCTCCTTCTATCCTATTTAGTAATAAAAACTCTACATTTGCACCAGTTTCCTTTTTACCATATAATCTAGCAGGAATAACTTTTGTATTATTAATTACAATACAATCTCCTTCATCTATGTAATCTAATATATTTTTAAAAACTTTATGTTCAATAGTTCGTCTTTCTCTATTTAAAACCATAAGTCTTGACTCATCTCTTTTTTCTATTGGATGCTGAGCTATCAATTCTTCTGGTAAATCATAATAATAATCTGATACTTTCAACTTTAAATTATTCCTTTCTTTAATTTGTTGTAACTGTTGTATCATTTACCTCTTGTAATTCTGTTCCTTTTATTTTTCCTAAATTCATAAAAAGTTGATATATTCCAGAGAAAAAGTTACTAGGTTCATTATCAAATTCAATTTCCTCTCCAAGCTCAAAATTACTATTCTGTACAGGTTTTGTAGAATACACAACAGAATCTAATCCTATTAAATTACCATTAGAGTCTTTAATCTCTTTTGCCATATAATCACGATACCATTCTTTTAAACTATTTGCTCCATCAGATTCATATCCATATTTAGAATTATCATGTAATGCTGGTATCTCATAATCTCTTTCCTTCAAATTTCTTTCTAAAGTATGTAAAAATTCATGTACGAAAACTTCTTCTGGGAAAGTATTATATCTAGAACTATATTTATACATATAACTATTTTTCAAATCATTAGGTAATCTTAAATTCGAAAAACCGATTCCATTATAATCCATTCCACCAAGTCCTATCCAATCATTAACAGGAATTTCTGAATTTTTATTAGCATCTCCCATTCTAATAGCAATAAATATATGATCATATTCTTCTTGTTTTAAGTACGGATCAATTATATCTTTAACATCCTCGGCAGCAACATAAAAACCATTTTCCTGATCATAAGAAATAGTATTTATAACATCTTTAATTTCAATCAAATTTGTAGTAACTGTCATATTGCCATTTGAAAATTCTTCACATGTATTCTTAAACCTTTCTAAATTATCTTTTATTAAAGCCTTATCCTCTGAGCTCATAGAAAAATCATATTCTTTACTATCTATATTAACATCTATATTATCCATAATAAAACAAACAACATTCCAATTATTATCAGAATCATTTTTACCTTTTTCTACTTTAATATCAGAAAACCATACTTTACCTTTACTATTTCCTTTATTTCCACCAAGTCTAAATCCAATTTCAACTTCTTTTTTTGACTTTGAATTAAAATTAAATGATAATTCTTGCCAATCATTCGTTCCTTCTATAGTATTACTTTCCTCACTAGTTCCCATTAAGCTAATACAAGCACCTGCACCTGTGTTCTCTTCATTTTCAACATTTTCCGTTTTTACCATACATGTAACTCTATAAGGAGTATTTTCTTCTACTTGTAAACTTTTATAAAAAACAGCGTCATTAAAATCGTTACTTTCTATACAATAGCTCCTTGCTTTTGAAGTTTTTTCATTAGAATCTCTATAAAAAATTGTATCTGCAGCTATCTCTTGAGCTTTTATGTAATCATTAAAATAATACTTCTCATAAAACTTATAAACTACTATAAATAATATAA
>CAYOBB010000034.1:6378-9314 GCA_964402195.1 uncultured Clostridium sp.
CCATTTTTTCTCCAATTATAAATCCACCCATTATTAAAAGCATTTACCACATATGCACTATCACTATATAACCTAACATAACATTCATATTTAAGTAATTTTAATGCCTCAATTACAGCAGTCATTTCCATAACATTATTAGTAGTATTTTCTTTTCCACCAGAAATCTCTCGTTTTTTTTCCTTATACATTAAAATAGCGCCATATCCACCGAGGTCCTGGGTTTCCTGAGCAAGCTCCATCTGTATATATATCAACAATATCCATGTTTTCTCCTTGTACTTTAAACTTATCTGTGATATTATATCAATTATTAAAACAATATACAATAAAAAATTAAAAATAAATACTAGAAACGTTTTTATATAAAAGAAAGGAATCATATCATTGAATAAAATATTAGGAATAATATCTGAATACAACCCATTTCACAATCGGACATATGTATCACTTAAATAAATCAAAAGAACTAACTAATTCAAACTTTGTAGTTTCTGTAATGTCTGGAAACTTTACTCAGCGTGGTGAAACATCAATAACAAACAAATGGGAAAAAACCAAATTAGCTCTAGAAAATGGAATCGACCTAGTAATAGAACTCCCTACTATTTATTCTATATCAAGCTCTGAAAACTTCTCAAATGGAGCAGTAAAAATATTAAATTCATTAGGAATTATAGATTATTTATCTTTTGGAAGTGAAACAGATAAAATAGAAAGTTTAGAAAAAATATCTAATTTACTATATCAGGAACCAGAAGACTTTAAAATATCTCTTAAAAACGAACTCAAATTAGGCTTTCCATATCCTAAAGCACTTGAAAATTCAATAAAAAAACATTTAGGAGAAACTTATAAAAATTTACTTACTCCTAATAACACTTTAGGAATTGAGTATTTAAAATCACTAAAAAAACTAAATAGTAAAATTACACCTATTTTAATTAAAAGAATTGAAAACACTTATAATGATACTACTATACAAAATATATCTAGTGCTACAGCAATAAGAAATCAAATAAAGTTAAATAATATATCATCTATAAAAACAGCTCTTCCACAAAACAGTTATAAAGAAATTAAAAAATTATATAATTCTGGAAATTTAGTAAAATCAATTTCATGCTTTGAAAAAGAAATTATATGTAAATTAAGAACAATGAAAAAAAACGAAATTGCCTTACTCCCAGACGTATCAGAAGGATTAGAAAAGAAAATCAAACTAGCTGTTAATAAATCAAATTCACTTGAAACTCTAATTGAAAATATAAAATCAAAAAGATATACTAGAGCAAGAATTCAAAGAATATTACTATATACTCTACTTGGAATTACAAAACAAGACATGGAAATATCAAAAAATATTACACCATATGTTCGAATATTAGGCTTTAATGAAAAAGGAAAACAGTTAATATCATCTATAAAACAAAAAAATCCCGATATAAATCTTATAACCTCTATAAAAAAATTTGAGAATACATGTCAAGATGAAAATTTACTAAGACTATTAGAAATAGATAAATTATCAACAGATATCTATTCTTTAGCTCAGAAAGAAAATTATATAGCAGGCTTAGATTACACAACAAAAATCATAGAAATCTAGAAAGGAAAGTAAAATGCAAAAATTAATTGTCCCTCAAAAATATAATAACAAAAAATTAATAAACTTTATATTAGATACCTATCCTCACATAAGCCAGGGAACAATCTATAAAGCACTTAGAAAAAAAGATATTCGTATAAATAATGTAAAAACATCTCAAAATTCAGTTATTCACGAAAATGATGAAATAATTATCTATATTTCTGATGATTTATTATTAAACTCTAATCTAAAAATTAATAAGATATATGAAGATGAAAATATCTTAGTAGTAGATAAACCTCAAGGTTTAGAAGTTGTCTCTTTTTCTAAAAAACAATCTACACTTACTTCTATTCTAAAAAAAGAATATAATTATATAGAACCTTGTCATAGACTAGATAGAAATACAAGTGGACTTGTAATATTTGCTAAAGATGCAGAATCACTTTCAATACTATTAAATAAATTTAAAAATAAAGAAATAAAAAAAGAATATAAATGTATTGTATATGGTATTCTAAATCCCAAAGAAGCAACATTAAAAGACTATCTATTTAAAGATAGAAAAAAATCATTTGTATATATATCAAATACACCCAAAAAAGGATATTTAGAAATAATTACAAAATATAAAGTATTGTCAGAAAATAAAAAAAATAATACCTCTATTTTAAATATAGAGTTAATAACTGGTAGAACTCATCAAATAAGAGCACATTTAGCCTATATTGGTCATCCTATAATGCGGAGATCGGAAAATACGGAAAAAATGAATTAAACCAAAAACTAAGATATAAATACCAACAATTAGATTCATATAAAATAAAATTTGATTTTAAATCACCTTCTAATAAATTAGAATATTTAAGAAATAAAGAGATACAAAAAACATAAAATTTATTATAAAATTATTAATTTTTTCTAAGTTATCAATCGGAAGGAAATCCGATTTACACAACTTTTACGATAGACTCTTTCGCCCTTTTGAAAGCAAGTTATTTAGTTTTCGTAGTAGTAACTTTCTTTGAAGGTATTTTCCTCTAAACTCTTAAAATTAGCCTTTTCATTTAATAACATATTCATAACAAAAGCACTAAGTATATAATTTGGTTGTGGTTAACCAAATTATATACTTAGTGCTTTTGTTATTCTATATTTTATTAAAATCTTTTTTTATTTTTTTCCAGATTATTTTACTCATATATGTTTTATTCATCTTCATATTCATCTTTTTCCTCTTTTTTTACTTCTGTTTCTATTTTATTTTTCAACTTTTCTATGCATTTATTTTTATCTTTCATTGTATTTACGATGTCTCCTGCTTTTGTTATAACATCTGGAACGT
>CAYOBB010000035.1:0-8961 GCA_964402195.1 uncultured Clostridium sp.
CCTAGATAAAATTGTCGTATAATCATATATGCAATCCATCCTATCATAAAGGCAATTGATAATTTTCTATTTTTGTTATATGAACTTCCTAACATAAATAAAGAATTTGTCATTTTTTTGCTCCTTAATAATTCATTTTTTCAATTTTAAAATCATACTTTTTTCCTTCTTGTATCTCGCAACTAGATACACCAACAGTTGCATATTCACCATCAATATAATAAGACCAATAATAATTATCACCTTGCTCTATCCCCATAACAGATGTAACATATGCTCCATATTGAGAATCTTCTGTTACAATGTTTAACTCCTTAGTATCATTAATAACTTCTAGTAGATATTTTTTATCAGTATCAATAGATTTATTATATATATTTTCTCCTTCTTTATTAAATACTTCTATAGTTACACTTATTTTATTATCTATTGTATTATTTTCGCTTCTTTTTATTAGAACTATTCCCAAATTTACTGCTATAATAATAACTACAATACACACTATTCCTATTTTCTTCTTCATTTTAAAATTCCTCCTCTTACTTTTATATTATTTATTTTCTTATAAAATAATATATCAAATCTTTCATATATTTGCAATAGAAAATCATTTTTTTACTTATTTTATTACAATTTTAATTTTGCGATGTTACTATTAATTTCTTTTTTTGTATATCTTCTTTTTATTTCATTATTCCATATATTCAATGCATAATATTGATTTTCTTCAATTGCTTTGTTTTTATTTAGTCTTTGTATTCCTGCCACAAACTTTTCTATCTTTATTGGTATTATTCTTAGTGTAAGATAATAACTTATTTCTTGTAATCTATCTATTAATTTAGAAATTTTATTATCTATACTTGAACAATCTTTGCATGTTAATATAATATAGCTATAAACATCAAATCCTAGCTTTATATATTTTTCTAATCTTTCCAATTGCAATTCGAAATTGTCCGCTTTTAAACCTGTATTATATTCAAAAGACTTACCGTCAAGCCCTTTTAAACAGCATACTTTGGCATAATTATTATAATTAATCATATAGCTCAATTTATTTTCATCCATTTTTTCAGTTAAAAAATCTGTTGTAAGAACATCATCTGACCATAAAAAAATTCTTTGTCTAACTTTCTTCTTTCTAGTTCTTTCATAAATTGATATATTAATTCTGGAACTAGTTCAGGATTTCCTCCTGACAAATATATAACTTTAACATCATTATTTTCATTTAAAAATAAATTTAATAATTCTTGTACTGAAAACCATTTCATATATTTTGTATTTATTGTTTTTAATTCATCTGGTAAATAGCACCACCAACAATTCAAATTGCACTTTGCTACTTCAAACATTTGAACTGGCAATTCACACATTTCTTCAATATTCATTTTTTTACCATAGGTGCCATAGGAATAGAATCACAATTCCAATCATTAAATTTATTTTTTTTGAAAGTTCTTATTCTTCCATAACCACCACAGTTAACATTAAGTATCTTTTTTCCCTCTTCACTACCCACTAAAATCTAACTCATAAGAAATCTATCTTTATTATTAAAAATTTCATTTCTACAGATATCTTTATATTCCTCCAAATTTTATTCTTCCTTTCATTTTACAACTTAAATATAGGAATGGCGTCTCTAATATTGAAACTACTAATTTTATTACTAATCCTATTGCTATTATTTGCCATAGTTCACTTTGTTTTATTGTTCCTACAAAGGCTATTTCATAAAATGTTATTGCTGTTAAGATTTGTGAAATTATTGTAGACGCATTATTTCTTAACCATAAGTGCTTATTATTAGTAATTTTCTTCACTTTATTAAAAATCCATACATTTAACCTTTGGAAGATAAAATATGATACAACAATATCCGTTATTACTATTCTAAATTGATTTGAAAATAAGAAATTAAAAGTCTGAGAATATTCGTCTTCATTTCCGCTTATTATTAACTTAATTCCTATAATTATAATAATAAATATTATTAGAATACATACTCCAATATTAATAGCTTTATTAGCTTCCTTTTTTCCATAGTGTTCATTTATCATATCTATAGTTAAAAACAAAACTGCATATAATGAACTTCCTATAACTGTAGTAAAACCAAAGATTTTTATTGGTATGTTTATAGTTATTTGAGATAAGATTATATGTAATACGTACATCGCAATTAATCCATTTTTTTCAAACAATCGATATGTTACTAATAATAGCAACATATCAATTATTATAAAAATTAAAAGATAACATAAATTCATATTATTATATCTCCAATTCTTCTTCGTCTTTTTTACTTTCTGAATTTATTGTATTATTAACTTTTGTTCCAATATCTTGTACTTTTTCCAATTTGGCCTTTATTCTTCTAACACCTGCAGAGGAACTTTGTTCTTTTAATATTTTAAAACTTCCTAATTCAGAAGTATTATTAACATGAGGTCCTCCACATATTTCTTTAGAAAATTCTCCAATAGAATATACTTTTACTTTTTTATCATATCTATCCTCAAAAACCCCTATCGCTCCTGCTTTTTTTGCTTCTTCTACTGTCATTTCTTCACAAATAACAGGCAACCCTGCTTTAATTGCTTCATTAACTAACTTTGATACTTCTTCTAATTCCTCATTAGTTATCTTCCTGTCAAAAGAAAAATCAAATCTTAATCTTTCAGGATTTATATTACTTCCTTTTTGAAATATAGTATCTCCCAAGACATTTCTTAATGCTGCATTTAAAAGATGCGTTGCAGTATGTAATCTTGTTGTTTCTTCACTATGATCTGCTAATCCTCCTTTAAATTTTTGTGCTGCACCTTGTCTTGACTTTTCTTGATGTTCTTTAAACTTTTCTTCAAATCCTTTTATATCTACTTTTTTCCCTTTTTCTTCAGCCAACTCTTGCGTTAATTCTATAGGAAATCCAAAAGTATCATATAATTTAAATGCTAATCCTCCGCTTAAAGTTTTTTCTTCTCCTATCATATCAAAAATTTTCTCTGCTGCTTTAAGTCCTTTATCTAATGTCTTATTAAATACTTGCTCCTCTTTTTCTAATTCTGATAAAATAAAATCTTTATTTCTTTTTAGTTCTGGATATACGTCTTGGTATTGATCTATTATTACTTTAGATATATCGCTCATTCGTTCCCCTTCAACACCAATTTTCCTTAATTCTCTGCTAGTTCTTCTAATTAATCTCCTTAAAACATAGCCTTGATCCACATTTGAAGGTGTTACTGCTTTGTCATCTCCTAAGACAAATGTTGCTGCCCTCATATGATCTGCTATAATTCTAAAATCTCTTTCTGTTGTTTCATCATATTTTTTCGCAGAAATTTCTTCAATTTCTCCTATAATATTTTCAAATAATTCGGTATCATAAACTGATGTATATCCGTTCATTATAGATAAAACTCTCTCTAAACCTAGTCCTGTATCAACGTTTTTTTGTTCTAATTCTGAATAATTTCCATCTTCATCTTTATTGTATCCCATAAAAACATTATTCCATATTTCTAGATATTTGCCACAAGAACATGCGGGTCCACATTTGGGTCCACACTTATCCTTTCCAGTATCATAGAAGATTTCTGTATCTGGTCCACAAGGTCCTGTTTGCCCTGCTGGCCCCCACCAGTTTTCTCCTCTTCCATAAAAATAAATTCTATCCTTATCAATTCCTAATTTTTCCCATACTCTAGCAGTTTCTTCATCTCTTGGAACTTTATCATCTCCCTCAAAACAAGTAACTGATAATTTTTCTTTTGGAATTCCTAATTCCTTTGTCAAAAACTCATAACTCATTTTAATAGATTCTTCCTTAAAATAATCTCCTAAAGACCAGTTACCAAGCATTTCAAAAAAAGTTAAATGGCTTGTATCTCCAACTTCATCTATATCTCCTGTCCTTAAACACTTTTGAACATCAGTTAATCTTTTTCCTCCTGGATGTTTTTCACCTAATAAATATGGAACTAGCGGATGCATTCCTGCTGTAGTAAATAAAACGCTAGGATCATTTTCTGGTATTAAAGAAGACGTACTTATTTCTGTATGATTTTTATTCTTAAAAAAATTAATGTATTTGCTTCTTAATTCGCTCGCTTTCATAATTTTACCTCCTATATTCTTTCTTCACTATCATTTTCTGGTTTTCTAACACCAAAATATTGCCTTTGTTTTAAATAATTATATTTTATTCTTGTACTTATTTCATCTATTGTAAATTGTTCTAATTTCTCTAGTATATTTCTATAATCCTTAATATCTGAATAAAATGTAAAATAAATATCTTCTTTTCCTGTAGAACTTCCATATATAAATTCATAATACCCTTTGAAATTGTGACAATATTCTTTTATTTTTTCTATTATCTCAATTGGGATACTATTTGGAATTTGTGATATTATTTCAAAATCTCTAAAATAGCAGTTTTCTATTTTTTTCGGATCTGCACCAGCACTAGTCAAATATTTTGAATTTGTTGTCCCTTTTAAAAACTCCATAAATAGTTTTCCTTTTCCATCAGAAATTGCTGTTCCTGTTAAACTATTTTTTGCATTTTGAATTTCTTCTATAAATGAAATACTATAATTTTTCCATTCTTCTGGTTTTATCTGCGAAATCAACTTATATACAGATTTTTTATCTGTAATGTTGAAACTTCCTATTTTTTCTAACTTTTTATCGTTTGGTTCTATTAATACCAAAAATGGCACATTGTTGTCAAAAATCTTATCTAACTTTTCTGGCTCTTTTATTGCTTCTCCAATTTCCAAACAATAATGAACACATGTTTTGCATCCTATTTGTTCTAAATAATCTAATCCTCTACTTCTAATTTTGTTTAAATTTTTTTTTTGTATTCCCCATTGTGTAGAATTATAGAACTTTCTTTCCATCATACTCCTCCTAGTATCCAGATATAATTGAAATTTCTTCAATTTCTCTTAAATAATCTTCATCTTTCATCCCAATTATCTCTATTGGTCTCGGTAACGACCATCTATGGTATTCACTCCAATCTTTTGTTAAAATTCTAACATTATACTCTTTTGGGTGTAGATATATATCTGTATCTGGATAAGGTACAAAAAATTTCGGGAAAGAAAAATCAAATAATTTTTCATCATTTATCTTTTTAAAGACTTCGATGTTTTCCCTTATTGCTTCTTTATCTTCTCCTGGAAAACCTACTAGACTATATAATGACATTACAGATAGCTTTATGTCTTCTTTTATTATCTTTAGCGCTTTAAACAATTTATCCATATCGTATCTTTTATTTAGAATTTTTAAAACTTTTTTCGAAAAATGTTCTACGCCTATTAAAACTTCTACTAATCCATCTTTTACGAATCGTCTTATTAACTCAAAATTCCTTTCATCTGATAATGTTGTAGGGGTAGCATTTATGCTGAAACAGCATTTTATACCTCTCTTTTCTAACTTATTTAAAAATTCAGTAAGGAATACTCTATTTATCAGTAAATCACTATCTGCTAAATGAATAAATTTTCTATCATATTTATTAACTAGTAACTCGATTTCATCTAATTTAACATCTATATTATTGTAGCATACTTTTTTTACTAGTTTATGTTCCATACAATAATTACAATTATTGGGACATCCAAATGACAAATATGAATAAAGCATCGTATTATTAATTTGCTCTTTTGGTATTAGACTAAACTCTTTTGGGCAATCAAAATAGTAATCTGTTTGTATTACATTTTCTTTAATCTCTTTTCCATCTAATATATCCTCAATTATATTAGCAGAAACATCAATTCCATACCCAATATGCACTAAATCTATATTCTCTTTCATTTTTTCAGTTTTATAGTTTAATGTATGTGGTCCTCCTAAAGTAGTTTTTATTTTAGGATTATTCTCTTTCAACGTTTTATTTATCCTTTTTACCTGCTCAAATTGAGGAGTTGTACTAGTTAATGCTGCAACACTATAATTTATAGCAACATTTGCTAAATATTCTAAAAACTCTTTTTCATTTTTAAAATAATCTCCTGAAATAAGTTCAACATCAATATTTTTCTCTTTTAAAAGATGGCCCAGCATTAGTAATCCATAATTTACTGCAAATTTGCCAGAAAAAGCATTTATAATATCCTTTTTTTCATTTAACTTTTTTGCTACTGCTAAATTCACTGCCTCTCCATAAGCTTTTGATCTATCTTCTTCTGATTTTCCTAAAATTTGAGGTGGCATATGCGTAATAGAAGTCGGATCTACTAAAAGAACTTTTTTATTCTTCATCCTTTTCAATTACCTCCATATCATACGTTTCTCTCTGTCCCTCAAACATATCCAAAATATCATACTGTGGTTGTGTATATGATAAATTATTTTCTGTTTGGAAACATCTTTGCACATCTATTATCAATGCTATTCCTTTTTGTGTTAATTCTAGTGAATTGTCATTAACTTTAATCATTTCTTCTTTTAATAACCAATCAATTTTATCTTTATAATATACTAACGGATTAATTCCTGTCATTTCTTCATATAGTTTTAAATCGACTTTTAAACACTTAGTGCCTAGAACTAGGTATCTTGATGCTTTTTCCATTAAATTCATCTTCTTTCCTTTTTGTACAGGCTTTATATTATTATTTACTTTTTCATAATAATCATTAATAGTATGCTCATTACAATATACATAATCTTTAATTTGTCCAAATGCTCCTGGTCCAAAACTAATACATTCTTTTTGTGGAAATCCCCATCTATCATTATTGTATACGTTTTCTTTTCCTTCTTTTGCAAAATGGTTTGATGTATACTGATGGAATCCAGCCTCTGGTAATCTATCTGAAAATCTTTTGTTCATTTCCATATACTTTTTAAAACTAGGTTGTAATGGTAATCTACCATTTAAAACTTGTTTAAAAGTACCTAATTTAGGAAATAGAATCAAACTATATAATGTTATATGGTCTAAATACTCACTATTTTCTTTTATAAATTCAATTTCTTCGTCAATCTCTTCTAAAGTTTGTCCTGGATATCTATACATTAAATCTATGCTTATATTTAAATCATATTTTCTTATAAAACTAAAAAATTTCTTAATATCATCGTATCTATATGTTCTTCCCATCATCTTTAAATATTTATCTTTAAAAGATTGTACACCAATACTTAGTCTATTAACTTGTGTTTCCGCTACAGATTTTATATATTCTTCTGACAAATCAAATAAATTTGTTTCAAGCGTAATTTCACAATCATCTGCAATATCGAACTTTTCAAAAAACAAGTCTAATACTGATTTGATATCTTTTATAGGAACAGCAGATGGTGTTCCTCCTCCTATCCATATACTTTCAATAACTTTATTTTTAAAATAGCTTTCATTTGTATATAAAAGAATTTCTTTCTTTAATGTGTTAAAATATTCGTCAAGATTTTGTCTATTTATTGGCATACTATTAAAAGGACAGAATTGACATTTTCCTTTGCAAAAAGGTATATGTGCATAAATATTAATTCTTTCTTTTTCCCACATTTTATCACTTTCTAATCTTTTGAATTCAGATGGATACCATCTAATTACTTCATTTACCTCTGAATACTTTTTCATAAATACCTCCTAAAATTTTTAATAATATATATTAATATAACTATTATGTTATATTTAATAACTTTTAATAAAGTATTTTATTCTATTTAATATCTCTATGGTTATTTGTTTTAGTTCATTTTTATTTTTTAAGAACTTCTCAAAACTTCCTTCTATAAGACATTCTATTTTTTTCAAAGTATCTTCATCTATATTTGTATCAATTTCTTTTAGCCTACTTTTAATATCATCGGGAATTTCTTCACCTTTCCAAGAAAGCCATTTTATTGTATTATCTAAAGATTTAGTTATTGAATATCTTAAAACTTCAAATAGCATATAATCATCCATGTATTTATTTGTTTCTTTTAAACTAATTTTTCTACCTTCTTTAAGCCACTCTACATATGTTAAACAATTATTTTCTATCATTTTAATACAATAATCAATTCCCTCTGTACACTCAATTATATCATTACCTTCAAATCTTATTTTTTTGTATTTTTTTAATATATCTTCTCCATAAATAATTCTATAGTTATCTGAGTAAGAATACTTGTGTGTAAGTGGTAATCCATCTAAACTATTTATCGTCATTGGAATACAATGAAATAACAGGTTAATTTTTGACTTTGTAATATGTCTAACAGGTCCAATTATAAAACTATAATTTGTATCTATCATAAACTCCTTTTCTATTTTTCTTATTGCATTTTTATTAAATTGTTCAATTTCTTTATATGCTTCTATATTCATTTCTTTTACTAGAAACCTAATATCATAATCATTATATCGTTGCATTTCTTTTTCTAAATTAGTCATAGAGCCTATGATAAATACAGAAATCAAATTATCTCCTAATCTTTTTATTGTTTTATTAATATCACTCTGTATCAATAATTCTATATCAGCAACATTAATTTTTTTCATAAAAATTTCATTCCTTTCTCGCTTCGCTCAAAGGCACACATAGATATGAAAGCCTTGAGTTTAAAGCATTTTCGTTATATAATATACCTTAAGGGAATATAATACTACAAAGCACGGTAGGAGGAGTTGCAGACTTCTGTAACTCACAGATTAAATCAGTATATTAAACAGTGCAAGTGCAGTTGTTTCAAGCACACATAAGTAGTCCCTTGAGGCTGTAAACTAATCATTGACTGATAGTTAATTTTATAGTGTTAATTGCACAGTCCCTTTATTCCCTAAAAATTTATTATATAAAGGAGTCTTTATCATGGAAGTTATTTATCCTAAAGCTTGTGGTGTTGACGTGCATAAATCTTTTATTGTAGCTGTCATTTGTGACTCTACTTCCGTCAAACCTCAATATCTTCGTAAACGTTTTTCTACCT